>JBATMM010000555.1:0-18761 GCA_049289835.1 Saprospiraceae bacterium
TGTGGGGTAATGCCATGAACAGCCATGGCTTCAGCGGAGATCGGGATTCCCGGATTGATCAGATAGCATTTTTCGACCGGAGGCGAAGCATCTTTATGATACCGTATCATTGCCAATTGGATGATACGGTCCCGTATCACATTGAGGCCGGTGGATTCTATGTCAAAAAAAATAAGGTTTCTCTCTAAGTGAAGATTCATTGCAATTTTGGTTTTCCCTGCTTATTAAAAACGCCCTCTGATTCCGCTTGTTCACTAATACCGTGTAGCTGTACGGGGACCCGTTTTTTACGCAATCGCATATTAAGCACTTCCACCAATAATGAAAATGAAATAGCAAAATATAAATATCCTTTTGGCACCTCTCCTATTTCTGAACCCGCTATTCTGACATCACCAAGATGAGCGGCTTCTGCAATCAGCATAAAACCAATTAAGAGGAGAAAGGTTAACCCAAGCATTTGGATAGTTGGATGTTTATTGACAAAATTGCCCACAGGGCCGGCAAATGCCATCATGATGAGTACAGAAATCACGACGGCTATGATCATCACCATAATGTCATTGGTGAGCCCTACGGCCGTAAGAATTGAATCAAAAGAAAAGACAATATTGATCAGTGAAATTTGAATGACAGCTTTGGCCAATGTACTTTTTACAGAGGTTGGCTTAATAGTCTCTTCCGGACCTTGACCTTCAAGTTTATGATGTATTTCAGTGACGCTTTTATACAACAGAAAAATACCGCCTCCGAAAAGGATTAATGATTGACCGCTAAGTGCAAATGAAAAAAAACTTCCGTGACCGGAAATAATAGGTTCGGAGAGTGCTATGAGGGCTGTAATCCCAAAGAGTAAAATGATCCTGAAAACCATCGCCAAAATGAGACCTAAATTTCTGGCTTTTGGTTTTTGCTCTTCTGACAGATGGTTGGACGTGATCGTAATGAAGATAATATTATCGACCCCCAGGACAATTTCAAGAAAAGTAAGAGTAATCATACTGATCCAAACTTCCGCTGAAGTAAAATCAGGCATATCAAGCAGATAGAAAAGGCTCATTGTTTAGTTTACTTGTTGTGAAGGGCTAAGATCGGAAATTTCGACACTTTAGGCCTCTCTTACGAGGCGATAATCAGATTGTATCTTTGACCGGCTTTAAAAATCTCAATAAACGAACAGTTATGAAAGGGTTACCTATGCCCAAATTGATCTATAAGGTGCATTTCATCGGAATATTACAGAGTTGGATGGGAAGAGGTAACCAGCAGGTTGAATCTACGCCGGGACCGCAAGTAGGCGCCAGGTTTACCCTGATGCCACCCGATTCCGTATATGGCAAAAAAGCCATTCTGACCTGCAATTACTGAGACCCGGTTCAACGTCAATTTATCCTTAATTACATGAAGGATGAAGATTGAGTCATATATTCAACTTGGAAATAGATTTAAATAAAAATGATTTAACCATGACCAAATATTTATACATATCATTTTGCTTTACCGTTTTACTGAGTTGTGATAACAATAAAAGATCTCCGGATAGGAATATAACTGAATTAGATACGAATAAACCTGAATTAGAAATTAAATCCAGTTTTACCCTATTACTTCCTGAAAACACAGGTGTGTTTTTTTCTAATCTGTCCAATGGTTTTAGGGAGGATAGTAATTACACTATTTTTAGATATTCATACTTATACAATGGCGGAGGTGTTGCTGCAGGAGATGTCAATGGGGACGGTCGGCCAGACCTTTATTTTACTTCCACCTTTGGTTCGGATAAACTTTTTCTCAATTTAGGCGATTTCAAATTTCTGGATGTTACTGAAAAATCAGGAGTTGGAGCTAACATCGGATTCAAGACCGGAACATTAATGGCTGATATCAATGGGGATGCCAAGCTGGATATATATGTTTGCCGAACCAGCAAAACAGATAATGGCCAGAAAACAAATCATGCCTTTATCAACATGGGCACCAAGATAGAAAATGGCATTGCGATACCCATTTTCGAAGATCAAAGTATAAAGCTGGGACTAGATGATAATAGTAATTCGAATCATGCATGCTTTATCGATTACGATCGTGATGGAGATCTGGATTTATTTCTGTTAAATCACAGAAATGATTTTGGAGAGGTCACGCATATAAAATTGGATCACCGGAAAGATGGATCGAGTACCAGAAAAATTTATAAACCGTCATCATTTGACTCCAACAAATTTTACAAGAATACCAATGGTCATTATGCTGAAGTGACACGTGCAGCAGGTCTTGAAGCATCAGCCTTCGGTTTAAGTGTGACCGGGGCAGATTTAAACGGGGATGGATGGATGGATCTCTATGTGGCAAACGATTATATAGAGCCTGACAATGTGTATATCAACAACAGAGATGGGACTTTTACTGATCACTATTTTGATTATTTCAAACATTCATCTCAGAATAGCATGGGTTCAGATGTGGCCGATATTAATAATGATGGCCTTGTTGACATTATGGTCATGGATATGAAATCAGAAGATCCCGTCAGATACAAAGAACTAGCCAATTTTATGCTATATGACAGGTATAATTCTCTGGCAGAATATGGTTATGGAAGACAGGTGGTTCGGAATGTCGTTCAACTGAATAATGGGAATAATACATTCAGCGAAATAGGGCAATTCGCACAGGTAGCTTCTACAGACTGGAGCTGGGCAACTCTTATAGCTGATTATGATAATGACGGATGGAAAGATATTTATATTTCGAATGGTACACGCAGGGATCTCACAAATAATGATTACATGAATTTTACCCTTGATTCCATTAATCGTAACACCTCTGATAATCATGATATCAATGAATTGCTCAGCCTGATACCTGCTCATAAAATTCAAAATTACCTTTTCATCAATACTAAAAAATTGGCATTTATCAATGCCACAAAAAAAGCCGGTATGGATACACCTTCTTTTTCGAATGGTGCTGCTTATGCCGATCTGGACGGTGACGGTGATCTGGATCTGATCGTAAACAATATCGAGGACCCGGCATTTATCTATCGAAATGATATCACCGGTCATCATTGGCTACAAATTGATGTGCGTGAAAAAAAAGGAAATACCGATGGCATTGGGACGATCGTGGATTTATATGCGGGAGGCAACCATCAACATGAAATGCTGATCACCAATAAAGGTTTTTTTTCCAGTTCAGAACCTATTATTCAATTTGGCCTTGATAGCATCAAAACGATTGATTCGATCATCCTGCAATGGCCGGAAGGATCAAAAGAAATCATGAAATCTGTCACTGTTGATAAAAGATTGGTTTGGAATACCGGGAGTGGAAAGGCTTACAAAGATTATCCAAAACCTAAACCATCGCTATTATTTACTGATGCCACCCATATTCCAGGCTGGACACACCAGGAAAATTTATTTGTTGATTTTAAAAGGGAAAAATTATTACCCTATATGCTTTCGTGTGAAGGTCCCTGTATGACAACCGGAGATGTAAATGGTGATAAGCTGGATGATATCTATGTAGGAAACGGAAGCGGCTATCCGAAAGCTTTATTTTTTCAAAATCCAAATAATACGTTTACAAAAAGTGCAAATCAGGCTTTTGTTCAGGATTCGATTTACGAAGATTGCGGATCAGTCCTGGAAGATTTTGATGGTGATGGCGATAAAGATCTGATCGTGGCTTCCGGCGGTAGTTCTTTCAATGCTAATGATGTTAATTACATGAGCAGGTATTATCTGAATGATGGCAAAGGTAATTTCACACGAAAACTTGATTTCCCTATCATCAGAACAAATGCGGGAGCTATCCTGGCTTTCGACTATGATAAAGACGCTGACCTGGATATCATCATCGCGGGCAGAAGCATACCAGGTAGATTTCCTGAATTTCCAAAGAGCTATTTGCTCAGAAATGATAAAGGAAAATTTATAGATGTGACTCATGACATCTTTCCGGAATTGGAAAACCTGGGAATGATCACGGATATCAAATCAGGTGACCTGGATGGAGATCAAAACCCGGAAGTTGTATTTGTTGGCGAATGGCTTCCCATTACAGTATTCAGTTTTGATAAAACTAAATTTCACAATAGTACATCAACATTTGGATTAGAAAAAACATCAGGATGGTGGAAATCAGTGGCGATGGCAGATATGGATAATGATGGTGATCTTGATTTATGGGCCGGGAATATAGGACTCAACAACAGACTAACAACGAGTGAACAACATCCAATTTCTCTTTATTCAAAAGATTTTGATGGAAATGGTTCGCTTGATCCTGTATTGTGTTTTTACTTCAATGACAAGTTATACCCTTATGCAAGCAAAGACGCGATGATCGCACAGATTCCAAAATTGAAGAAAAAATATGTCAGGTACACACCATATGCATCTGCGACCATCAATGATATATTTACTCCGGACGAACTTAAAGGCAGTACTACGCTGACTGCAATTACTTTTCAAACAATTTACCTGGTTAATGAAAACAAGAAATTTGTATCGCATTCACTACCCTACCAGGTTCAACTGGCTCCTGTATTTGATATGGTGGTTGAAGACTTTAACCAGGATGGCAAAAAGGATATTTTGATGGCCGGTAATTTTCTCTATTCTGAAACGGAGACAAGTGAAATGGATGCAGGAAATGGTACTCTATTACTACAAAATTCAGATGGGTCATTCCGATATGTTCCTAATATTGAGCATGGTTTCTGGGCACAGGATGAAGCCAGGGAATTAAAGATGATCACCCGCGCCGACGGAAAAAGAGAAATCGTAACCGTCAATAATAGAGGGCCTGTACAATTTCATACACTTATCCATCCCCTTGACGTCGAACAATAAATCATCCGCTAAGCCTGAATATAAAGTAGTTTTTTTTTAAAACGTAAAGAATGACCAGGGTAATCACTGTGCTGCTCATCATAAGTTTTTTTCATAGTTGTAAAAAAACGGAAGAGGTCACTAAGGAAAATAAAATTGATTCAGGAATAAACGCCAGGTTTACCCTGATGCCACCTGATTCTACAGGTGTGACATTCTCTAATTTGTCCGGTCACTACAGGGAAGATTATAATTACAACATCTTTAACTATGAATACATGTATAATGGTGGCGGAGTGTCGGCCGGCGATGTCAACGGGGATAGCCTTCCTGATCTTTATTTTACAGCTACGTTTGGTCCAAACAAATTATATCTCAATCTGGGACATTTCAGGTTTTTGGATATCACTGAACATTCAGGTGTCAGCGCTGAAATTGGATTCAAGACAGGGACGACGATGGTAGATATTAACGGTGATGGAAAGCTTGATATCTATGTTTGCCGGACAAGTAAAACTGACGATGGACAGAAAAGTGATCACCTGTTTATCAATACAGGAAATAAGATTGAAAATGGCATGGCCATTCCCATCTTTGAAGATCAGATTAAGAAACTTGGCTTAGAGGATAACAGCAATACTAATCATGTTTGTTTTTTCGATTATGATCGTGATGGTGATTTGGATGTCTTTCAACTGAACCATAAGCTTGACTTTAAAATAGCAAATCAACTCAGACTTCAGCAAAACCTTGATGGCAAAATAACCAGGATTACTTCACCTGATACACCTTTTGAATCTAATAAAATGTTTCGGAATGACAACGGACATTTCACAGATGTCACCTTAAAAGCAGGGGTTGAGTCATCGGCTTTTGGATTGAGTGTGACTGCAGCCGATCTTAATCAGGATGGTTGGATGGATCTGTATGTGGCAAACGATTACATTGAACCAGACAGGATATTTATCAATAATAAAAATGGGACGTTTACAGATCACTATTCTGATTATCTGAAACATTCCAGTCAGAATAGTATGGGATCTGATATTGCCGACATCAATAATGATGGCCTTGATGACATCATGGTGTTGGATATGAAATCTGAAGATCCGATCAGGTATAAAAAACTTAATAATGTCATGCAATATGACAGATACAATCTGCTTCAGCAATACGGTTATGGAAGGCAGGATGGAAGGAATGTTTTACAACTAAATAATGGCAATAATACGTTTAGCGAAATTGGACAATATGCAGGAGTAGCAGCTACAGACTGGAGTTGGGGGACTTTGATCGCAGATCTTGACAATGATGGCTGGAAAGATATTTACGTCAGCAATGGGTATCGCAGGGATGTAACAAACAGTGACTACATGAATTTTGTACGGGATTCAATTGAACGTACCGGCGGCGTTACACTTGAACGTTTTCCTGAAATTGATGATGTTCTCAACCTGATACCTGAACAGAAAATTCAGAATTATCTGTTCATCAATACGAAGAATCTTGCATTTATTAATGCCACGGCTCAATCAGGCATGAATACGCCTTCTTATTCTAATGGGTCAGCATATGCAGACCTGGATCGTGATGGTGATTTAGATCTCATTGTCAATAATATTGAAGATCCTGCATTTATCTATCGCAATGATGTCACCGGTAATCATTGGGTGCAAATCGCAGTGCGGGAAAAGTCAGGGAATACATATGGAATAGGTGCCACAGTAGATTTATATGCAGGCAGTATTCATCAACATGAACAACTGATCACAAACAAAGGATTTTTTTCCAGTTCAGAGCCTATTCTGCATTTCGGATTAGGTGAATTGGAAAAGATAGATTCTATCATCCTTCAATGGCCTGAAGGAAAGAAAGAAATCATGAAATCTGTCTCCGTTGATCAACGGATAACGTGGCAGCCAGGATCTGGTGAAATATATAAAGAGTATCCGGAAGCTAAATCAGAACTATTATTTTCGAATTCTGGAGAAATTCCGGGATGGATGCATCAGGAAAATGTATTTGTTGATTTTAAGCGCGAAAAATTAATACCATATATGTTGTCCGCTGAAGGACCCTGTATTTCAGTTGGAGATGTCAACGGTGATAAACTTGAGGATATATATGTCGGCAATGGAAGTGGCTATCCGAAAGCACTCTTTACTCAAAACGCAAATAATACATTTACAGAAAGTACAAATCAGACTTTTATACGTGATTCAGTATACGAAGATTGTGGTTCCGTGCTGGCAGATTTCGATGGTGATGGAGATAAAGATCTGATCGTAGTCTCTGGTGGCAGTTCATTCAATGCGAATGACCCAAATTATATGAGCAGATATTATGTGAATGATGGCAAAGGCAATTTTTCGCGAACGCTTGAATTTCCAATTATCAGAACTAACGCCGGAGCAGTGCTGGCTATCGACTATGACAAAGACAACGATCTGGATATCATCATCGCCGGCAGAAGTACACCTGGCAGATTTCCTGAATTTCCAAGAAGTTATTTGCTCAGAAATGATAAAGGAAAATTTATAGATGTGACTCATGATGTATTTCCGGAATTGGAAAATCTGGGCATGATCACGGATATACAATCAGGTGATCTGGATGGCGATCAAAATCCCGAAATTGTATTTGTTGGAGAATGGCTTCCCATTACGGTTTTTAGTTTTGATAAAACTAAATTCCAAAATCGAACGACAACATTTGGTTTAGAAAAAACATCGGGATGGTGGAAATCTGTGGTCCTTTCAGATATGGATAATGATGGGGATCTTGATTTATGGGCGGGCAATATCGGGCTCAACAGCAGACTAACGACGAGCGAACAACATCCAATTACACTTTATACCAAAGATTTTGATGGGAATGGATCACTTGATCCTGTATTGTGTTTTTATTTCAATGACAAGTTATACCCCTATGCAGGAAAGGACGTGCTGATCGGGCAGATTCCGAAATTGAAGAAAAAATATATCAGATATACAACATATGCGTCTGCCAGCATCAATGACATATTTACTACTGATGAACTTAAAGGAAGTACCACCCTCACGGCAAATACTTTCCAAACGATCTACATGGTCAATGAGAATAAGAAATTTGTATCCCGCGCCCTACCCTACCATGTTCAATTAGCACCTGTATTCGATATGATTGTCGAAGACTTTAATCAGGATGGTAAAAAGGATATTTTGATGGCAGGTAATTTTCTCTATTCTGAAACGGAGACAGGCGAAATGGATGCAGGTAACGGTACGCTTCTGTTGCAAAATTCAGATGGATCTTTCAGATATGTTCCTAATATTGAGCATGGGTTCTGGGCACAGGATGAAGTCAGGGAATTAAAGATGCTTAATCGTGCTGATGGCAAAAGAGAAGTAATAACCTTAAATAATAAAGGACCTGTTCAATTTCATACGCTAATGCATTCCAGCGATGGAGTGCAATAATCCATAGGTTAATCCTTCATACAAAGTAGTTTTAAAAAAAACGAAAAGAATGACAAGAGTAATGATTTTAATGCTTGCGATAAGTATTCTGCAAAGCTGTCAAAAAAAAGTTGAAGTTACTGTTGAAAATAAAAGCGCAACAGAGATAAAGGCCAGGTTCACGCTGATGCCAAAGGATGTCACAGGAGTAACTTTTTCGAATTTGTCTGGTGATTTCAAAGAGGATTATAATTACAATATCTTCAACTATGAGTATCTGTACAATGGTGGTGGTGTAGCCACTGGTGACGTCAATGGAGACAGTCTTCCGGATATATATTTTACATCTACATTTTCAGAAAATAAACTATACCTCAATTTAGGTCAATTCAAATTTATAGATGTTACAGAGCAATCTGGTGTTGGTGCTAAAATCGGGTTCAAGACCGGGACGACAATGGCCGATATTAATGGTGATGGAAGGCTTGACATCTATAGTTGCCGAACCGGAAAATCTGATGATGGACAGAAAACAGATCATGTCTTCATCAACATGGGGAATAAAATAGAAAACGGAGTCGCTATACCTGTTTTCGAAGATCAAAGTAAAAAACTAGGTCTGGATGATAATAGCAACTCAAACCATGCATGCTTTTTTGATTTTGACAGGGATGGCGATCTTGATCTTTTTCTGCTTAACCATAGAGTTGATTTTGCAGAATCACCTAATCTAAGATTACAGCAAGGCGCGGATGGTAAAATTCACAGAATCACAGCCCCTATTTCCAAGTTTGAATCCAATAAGCTTTACCGGAATGATAAGGGTCAGTTTACTGACATCACAACACAGGCAGGGATGCAGTCAGCCGCATTTTGCCTTAGTGTCACAGCAGGTGATTTCAACAAAGATGGATGGATGGACCTATATGTAGCTAATGATTACATCGAGCCTGATATGATCTATATCAATAACAAAAATGGAACATTTACGGATCACTACAATGAATATCTTAAGCATTCAAGTCTGAACAGCATGGGATCTGATGTAGGAGACATCAACAATGATGGCCTTGATGATATCATGGTATTGGATATGAAAGCAGAAGATCCAATCCGATATAAAACCATGATCAATGGCATGCGCTACGATCGATTTAATTCGCTGATTCAATATGGATATGGACATCAGGCGGGAAGAAATGTACTGCAACTGAATAATGGCAATAACACATACAGTGATATCGGACAATTCGCAGGTGTTGCAGCTACAGACTGGAGCTGGGGGGCATTGATCATTGATCTTGATAATGACGGATGGAAAGATATTTATATCGCTAATGGCTACCGGCGAGATGTAGGTAATCTTGATTATCTCAATTATACACGGGATTCTCTCAACCAAAACGGTGGTCTTAACTCCACACGTTTTCCCGATATAAATGATATCCTCAAATTTGTACCGGAGAAGAAAATTGCTAATTATCTTTTCATTAATAATAAACAATTAGGCTTTACAAATGCCACAGTTGCAGCCGGTATGGATCAACCTTCTTTTTCAAATGGAGCAGCCTATGCGGATCTTGACAGGGATGGTGATTTAGATCTTGTGGTCAATAACATACTTGATCCGGCCTTTATCTATCGCAACGATACAAAAGGAAATCACTGGCTTCAAATCGATGTCAGGGAAACAAACGGAAATACTTTGGGAATAGGCACTGT
The DNA here is from genome assembly GCA_049289835.1 of Saprospiraceae bacterium. Lineage (GTDB taxonomy): Bacteria > Bacteroidota > Bacteroidia > Chitinophagales > Saprospiraceae > Opimibacter. Next base: position 10,001 of record JBATMM010000555.1, read on the forward strand.
AGTTGATCTATACGCAGGTGGCCTTCATCAGCATGAGATGCTGATCACGAATAAAGGATTCTTTTCCAGTTCTGAACCCGTTTTGCAATTTGGCCTTGGAGATATCCGGCAGATAGATTCAATCATCCTGCAATGGCCGGAAGGTCAGAAAGAAATCATGAAAAATATTGCAGTTGATAAAAGGATAACCTGGAAACATGGGTCGGGCGAAATTTATAAAGGGTATCCAGAACCTATACATGAACTATTATTTTCGGACGGCACCGAAATTCCGGGATGGATACACCAGGAAAATATATTTGTTGATTTTAAACGAGAAAAACTAATTCCGTATATGTTGTCCGCTGAAGGTCCATGTATTTCTGTCGGAGATGTCAACGGTGATAAGCTTGAGGATATATTTGTCGGCAATGGAAGTGGCTATCCCTCTGCATTATTCTTCCAGTCAGCAAATAATACATTTCAACAATCTGTCAATCCGGTATTGACACGCGATTCCATTTTTGAAGATTGTGGGTCCATCCTTGAAGATATGGATGGCGACGGAGACAAGGATCTGATCGTAGTGTCAGGTGGAAGCTCATTTAATGTGAATAACGAGAATTATATGACAAGGTATTATGTGAATGATGGTAAAGGAGCATTTACACGAGTGATAGATTTTCCGCTTATACGAACCAATGCAGGAGCTGTATTAGCCATCGATTATGATCATGACCATGATGATGATATTATCATTGCAGGAAGAAGCACTCCCGGAAGATTTCCTGAATTTCCCAGGAGCTATTTGCTTCAAAATGATCATGGCAAATTTAAAGATGTGACGCATGACCTATTCCCGGCATTAGAAAATCTGGGTATGATAGCGGATATTAAATCAGGCGATCTTGACGGTGACAAAAATCCTGAAATTATTTTTGCAGGAGAATGGATGCCAATTTCCGTATTTAGTTTTGATGGAAAGACTTTTAAAAATTTGACATCATCAATGGGTTTGGAAAAAGCAACCGGCTGGTGGAAATCTCTTTGTCTGTCGGATATGGATGGAGATGGAGATCTTGATTTATTTGCAGGAAATATCGGACTGAATAGCAGGTTGGTAACATCTGAAATGCATCCTGTCACTTTGATTACAAAGGACTTTGATGGAAATGGTTCACTGGATCCGATTCTTTGTTATTATGACCATGACAAATTATATCCTTATGCAGCAAGGGACGCCATGCTTGAACAAATCCCAATGCTGAAGAAAAAATATAACAAGTATACCCCCTATGCATCTGCTACGATACAGGATATTTTTTCCAGTGAACAACTTCAGGGCAGTATGACATTGACAACCAATTCTTTTCAAACAACATACTTTGTGAATGAAAATAAAAAATTTGTTTCCCATCCACTACCCTACCAGGTACAACTGGCACCGGTGTTTGATATGATAGTTGAGGACTTCAACCAGGATGGAAGAAAAGATATCCTGATGGCGGGTAATTTTCTTTATTCAGATACAGAGACAAGTGAATTGGATGCGGGCAATGGAACCCTACTGACACAAAATGCAGACGGAACATACAGTTATGTGCCCAATATCGAGCATGGCTTTTGGGCGCAGGGTGATGTGCGAGAATTAAAAAAAATAACATTGGCCAGTGGTGAACATGCTATTCTTACGGGCAATAACAGAGGTCCGGTTCAATTCCACATCATAAAAAAGACATCCGGTCATGAAGAGTGATACACGTTTGCAATCAGATCCGCTAAGAGGTGGAGTCGCGCCTTCGACAACCCATTTATCAAGGGAAGTTCTTGATTTATCTGAGTATATCAAGAGCCCTGCTCATTCTCTTGTCGATCGTCTTGAATCTTATGAAGATATCATGAGTATTGAAGTAGGTGATACACCTTTGACGAGAATGCGAAATGTTGAACGTGAGACAGGCTTACGACAACTCTTTATAAAATTTGAAGGAGGAAATCCAAGTGGGACGCAAAAAGACAGGATTGCATTCGCACAATGTCTTGATGCCTTACGAAGAGGATTTGATACCATCACAATAGCGACATGTGGAAATTTTGGCGCAGCGATGGCACAATCTGCATTTCTTGCCGGGTTAAATTGTATTCTCTACATACCTGAGACATATCACACGGACCGGATCGCAGAGATGACTTCATATGGAGCTGATGTAGTCAGATATCCGGGGAGCTATGAAGACAATGTTTACTATTCGCAAAGTCAGGCAAAAGCAAATAAATGGTATGATGCAAACCCTGGTGGAAAAAATGCAAATCTTCAGATCAGTGCTTATGCAGAGATTGCCTATGAGATCTATGATGTATTGCGTGATGCTCCTAAAATCGTGGCCGCTCCCGTAAGTAATGGAACTATGCTGGCCGGAATATACAGAGGATTTGTAACCTTGTTTCGCAGAGGCCGCACAAGCAGGATACCGATCATGGTAGCCGGTTCGTCCTACCGTAAAAACCCCATTGTAGAGTCCTTCCGCCTGGGATATGACAGCTGCGTAGACCTGGAAGAACGTAAAATCACAGAAACGAAAATCAATGAACCCCTGATTAATTGGCATAGTTTTGACGGTGATGAAGCATTGTATGCCATTAAAAAAAGTAATGGATATGCTGCAAATGTTACTGACGAGCGAATGTTGAGATATGCTAAAAACCTTAGGGAAAAAGAAGGGCTGCATGTTTTGCCTGCTTCTACTGCAGGATTGATAGCCCTCATGAATATGCATAAAGCAGAACCTCTTCATTCCGATCGGTTTGTCGCTATCATCACAGGTAGAAAATAATTGCAGTTTAGTCAATAGGTAGTTGAAAATAAAGCCACGAAATAAACAACTCAAAATGAAAGCCATTGTCTATTGTGCCGGAGCATTCAACACCCCAAATGGAAAAACAGCTCATGGCCTTGTCCGATTTACGGAACGTTATGAAGTGCTTGCTGTCATTGATCCCCATTATGCAGGAAAAGATGCACGTGAAGTATTGGATGGTGTCAAGACAGGAATTCCTGTTGTCAAAGATCTGGATGACGCATTGGAAGTCGCCAGGAAAAGAGGTGGAGCCGATGTATTCGTAGTTGGACTTGCTCCTGATGGTGGAAGATTGCCTGATGCAGCCAGGGATGTTGTAAAACAAGCTGTTGCACTAGGTCTGCATGTAGATAGTGGTCTACATGATTTTCTTTCTGATGATCCCGTGAGTTCAACCCTGGCAAATGAAAAAGGTGTCAGGATAAAGGACATACGTAAACCACCTGAACGAAAAGATCTCCATTTCTTCTCTGGCAAAATAGAAGAAGTTGACTGTTTAAAGCTTGCAGTTCTGGGAACTGATTCTGCAATAGGTAAAAGAACTACTGCATGGATCATTGTGCATGGTTTGCGTAAAGCAGGTTATAAAGCTGAACTCATCGGCACAGGACAAACAGCATGGATGCAAGGCGCGAAATATTCGATCGTACTTGATTCATTGATCAATGACTTTGTATCCGGCGAAATTGAACATGCCGTACATGAAGCGTGGAAAAATGAAAAACCTGATGTTATCATTCTTGAAGGACAGGGAAGCCTGATGAATCCTGCATATCCCGGAGGATTTGAACTCCTTGCAGCAGGCAGGCCAGATTATGTCATACTACAACATGCCCCAAAAAGAGTCGAATATGATGGCTTCCCCGGATATCCATTACACGCACTGGATCATCAGATAAAAGCTATCGAATTTATTTCGGGTAAAAAGGTAATAGCGATCACGGTCAATCATGAAGAAATGACACCTGCTGAAATTCCTGTAGCTTGCAGACAGATCACCGAAGAAACGGGGTTACCTGCATTCGATGTGCTCTTTAGTGGCCCTGATGAATTGATTCAAATCATTCTTCCATATATCCGTAAACAGAAATAATAAACCTGGCTTAACGAATCTCAGAACAACAAATAATAAGTCAGTAGAAAAACTAACCCGTAGCGGATATGAAAATAACAGCATCAAATTGTTGGGTCCAGCATTTTATTTTGAAAGAAGGATATTCCATCGCCTACGAGGACAATATCCATGCATGTGACAATGTCTTTCTCACACTCGAAACAGATGAAGGTTTGGTAGGATACGGCATGGCCGCACCTGATATGATGATTACGGGTGAAGATGCAGCTTCTGTATTAGAAACCTATAATAGTCATATCCAGGAGGTCATGAAAGGTGAAGATCCTTTTTATTACAGTCGCTTGTATGAAGAATTGAGAGTAGCAATACCCGGACAATCTTCTGCATTGGCTATGGTGGAAATAGCGCTTTATGATCTCATGGCGCAAAGAGCAGGTGTGCCTTTGTATAAATTCCTTGGCGGTTATAAAGAAAAGATCCTCACCAGTGTGACGATCGGCATCATGGATGAACGCCCTGCACTTACCCGAGCTAAAGAACTCATAAAAATGGGTATCAAATCGATTAAGATCAAAGGGGGTAAAGATGTCGAACGTGATATACGATTGATTGGACTTATGCGGGAGTTAATCGGGGATAATATTGCGCTCACATTTGATGCCAATCAGGGTTTCAGTCTTATCGAATCAGCCCATTTTATCAGAAACACGAAAAGTGCGAACCTTGAGCTCATCGAACAACCTACATCACCTGAACTCACTTCTCAATGGCATCTGCTAAGACAGGAAGGAAATGTGCCCATCATGGCTGATGAGAGTCTTAAAAAGCTTTCGGATTCATTTTCTCTCACGAGCAGACAAGCCGTTGATTTCTTAAATGTCAAGTTGATGAAGGTGGGCGGAATTACTCCGGCATTGCAGATCAATTCAAGTGCACGATCTGCTGATGTACGATGCATGATGGGCTGTATGGATGAAAGCAGCCTCGGTATTGCTGCAGGTCTTCATGTAGCATTGGCAAGGCCTAATTTCAGTCATGCAGATCTGGACAGTTGGCTCGACATGGAAGATGATCCTTTTGCAGGTCTGGTAATTCTGAATGATGGCTATTTGTATCCGCGTCAAACTCCTGGATTGGGAGTTATGAAATAAAACTATTTTAGATTTTAGATTTTAGATTTTTCACGCACGCATTTTATCAGTATCTTAAAAAACGTTTCACTATTGCCTATTGCCTATTGCCTATTGCCTATTCACTCCAAGATCAGTACTCAACAAATCATCAATCGTTTCTGTCCGACGGATCAAAGTGGCTTCCCCATTTTTAATCATTACTTCTGCAGGTCGAGGCCGACCATTGTAATTTGATGCCATTGAATACCCATACGCTCCGGCATTCAGGAGACACAGTACATCCCCCTTTCTTATTTCATTTAGAGGCCTGTTAAGTGCAAATGTGTCTGTTTCACATAGATACCCTACGACATCATACACTTGAATTTCACCTTCAGGATTAGAGATATTGATCAGGTGATGATATGCTCCATAATTCATCGGACGAAGGAAATGATTAAACCCCGACTGAACATAAACCATGGGAACACTTCCTGCTGTACGAACATTTGTCACTTCCATCAATAAATAACCTGCAGCACTCAGTAGAAATTTACCTGGTTCGAAAACCAAGGTGACATCTTTCCCTATTTCTTCGCAAAATCGTCTGAACCGTGAGCTTACCCTTGCTCCAAAAGGAGTCATATCAATTGAATGATCATCCGGGTGATATGGAATTTTAAAACCACCGCCCAGATCAACATGATCAATCGTGGATGACCAGATTCGAGCAACAGATAGTAGGTATTCATAAGCTTCATCAAAGCTTGCGGAATCACTGATATCAGATCCAAGATGCATATGAACACCAGTGATCTTAAGTGAAAGTTTTTTCGTGAGGGCTATTATCTCTTTAACCTGCGAAGAAAGGATTCCAAATTTCGATCCTTCTGCACCTACCTGTAATTTTGTATGTCCACCTGCACGAATTCCGGGATTGAATCTGAGTGTGACAGATGTACCGGGATAATGTTGATCAAGCCATTCAAGTATATGAGGTTGATCAGCATGTACATGAACACCATGATCTATAGCAAAAGCATATTCATCTGTAATAACTCCGCTGGGTGTAAAACTGATAACTGACGGAGGGACACCAGCCTTCAGAGCCATTATGATCTCTCCCGGCGAAACGGTATCAATTCCACATCCCTGATTGTAAATATGTCTCAGGATCGAAATCGTATTCTGTGCTTTACTTGCATACCTGATTTCAAGTTTGGGAACATCAAAAGCTATACGAAGCTTTTGTATCTGTTCATCGATGATATTGGTATCATAAACAAACAAAGGCAGTCCATACTTTTGAGACAGAGTAAGTAGTAAATCAGGAGGAATAGTTGTCGTCATACGGAGGCAATGCTAATAATTATCGCGGAGGTAGGCGAATAAATGTTCCATAGATAATTTTAAAGGAGCACTATCACCCGGAAAATCATTGTTCATCCATGAAAAAAGTAATGCATGACCCGATTTAGGAACCAGGATACCTGTGAGGCAATATGTATTTCTCAGTGTCCCTGATTTTGCGAAAATATAAGGATGACCGTTTTTACCTTTATAATCTTCACTTATCGTACCGGATACACCACCAGCCGGAAAAACAGATTCAACATAATCTAATCCCTTTTGCTTTATGATCTGGCGCATGGCCCATACCAGTGATCTCGGAGTCATCAGATTATATCTTGAAAGTCCGGAGCCATCTATCCATTGAATAGAATCCGGAAGATCCTCCATAGGTCCTGTAAGTATTTTTTCGATGATATCGCTTTCATTCATTTGATTTGTTTGCGCCATCGAACAGGCTAAGAGCAATTGTTCTGCAATGAAATTGTCACTTTCCTGCATCATTAATTTTAAAAGTGTATCTCTGTCAGATCCTTTTACTTGTGTGGCATTACCTGTGAGAGGAATATCTTTCCACAAGATATCTTTTCCGAGCGCTTCTGACCATATCAGTTTTTGATCATTCTCAAAAAAAGAAATTGGAATGGTGACATGTGCTTCATTGATGCCCGGATTGTAATGATAGAAATATGTATTTCCCCAATCGTTCCTTCCTTTACTTTCTGCGGTGTCCCTTTTTGTGTTCAAAATTTGATTGAAATATTTTGGCGACACAGTGATCGTATCGTGTTTTCGATCGATCCAAAGTCTATTGCCATAAATGGGGAATGGAGTCCTCTCACATTGAAAACTATAAGAAAAATCATCCCAGGCCCAACCATCACCATAACGAGTAGTTTTGAATTGGGCATCTGAAAAAATAATTTTTTTATCCGATGATTTCAGGAAATCAATTAATGGAGATGATGCTTTAATGTCCGGATACAATGTCCCGGGATCTCCTCCCCCCCAGACAATCAAGGTATCTCCTTTACTCTTGTAATATGCCGAAGGAATCTGTTCATCCAGGTAATGCAGGGCAGCATACATGGTAAGTATCTTTATACAAGATGCCGGGGTGAAATAATTGTCGTCACGATAATTAAACACCCAATTACCTTTATCAAGATCGTAAATGGATAGCCCTGTATGATGTCGTGATAAGAGGTCAAGATTATCCCAGACTCTACTCAGCGAATTGTCCTGTGAATGTACAGATTGCCTTGACGACTTACAAGACATTGCCAGAAGGCAAATAAAAAAGAACATTAATAGCTTTATCCTTGTTTTCATTCGGGCACTAAGTAAATCAATCAATCTGGAAAATTTAAGGCCTGAGTCATAATAAGAAGTAAATATGGTAATTCCTGAAAATTTATAGTGAATAGAATAAAAAAATACCATGGATTTTCAACAAGATGTAATTGATAAAAGCTTTGTTATACCTGTCGTAGTTGACTTTTGGGCTCCTTGGTGCGGACCCTGCAGAGTTTTAACACCGATACTGGAGCAAATAGCCGAAGAACAAAAAGGCCAATGGACACTTGTAAAAATAAATACTGAAGATGAAGAATCGCTGGCCCGGGATTATCATATCGTAAGCATTCCTAATGTCAAACTGTTTTACAGAGGTGAAATTATTCAGGAGTTTTTAGGTGCATTGTCAAAACAAATGATTCTGGATTGGCTTAAAAAAGTTTTGCCTGGAAGCGGATTAATAGCTTTGGATCAATTCCTCGAAAAAAATGACCAGCCTTCCACAATAGATCTGGAAAACTTGTTGGAGTTGCATCCTGACAGTAAGGAAATCGCTTTCGTCCTTAGTCAGATATACCTTTGGGATAATCCCACGCGTGCTTTGGAATTAGTCGCCAATATAAAATACGGAAGTCCCTTTTTTGACAAGTCGAACCACATTCGTGATATTGGAAATTTCCTTATAGCCTCAGCTGATGATGAAAAGTTAATGCACATTCAGGAGCTATTAAAAGCATCTGAAATTGAACCTGCCCTTCAGGAGATGATTGATATACTTCAGAAAAATAATAAGGCAGGCGAAGGACTGATTTCAAAAGTGGCTATTGGAATATTCAATTTACTTGGTACCCAGCATCCCTTCTCAAAAAAATACAGAAAGCAATTAGATATGGCTCTGTGGGCTTAAGGGCAAAGAGCATAGTGCATAGAGCATAGTGCATAGTGCGTAGAGGAAACATTTTCTAAAATATAATGAGCACTCGATGTAATTTTTTTTTGTGAATGCTTTGAAAATGTATCTCCTTGTCGTTAGGTTCTCCTATTTGTTCTCGAGATTGGATTTGCCCTTAGATTGAACATAATTTGGATCG
>JBATMM010000556.1:0-1789 GCA_049289835.1 Saprospiraceae bacterium
TTAATGTTTTTATTTGGTTAAGAAAATATTGCTGACCGACTGAATTTCGGATGACCTGGTTTTGTCTCTAAGAACAATTACAGCCTTATATGCATCTGTTGGATTCCATTCATATGCATACTTCAAAATGATGTTGTTAGATTTTGAGACCAGAATTTCAGAAGGTTGCACGATGTTGCCATGTTTTGATTTTGACTTTAGGGCGATAGCATTATTTGTAAAAAGCATGGGAAGATTGGGCATATGGAAAACACTAAACAATGCATTTTTGCTCGGGACAACAATAAAAAAATTATCCCCAAGGATCATTTCTGCTTCACCAGGGCCGAAGATTCGGGGAAGTTTAGTTTGATAGGATGACAATAATGTGAACTGCACTGGGATTGTATTTTCCCGTTCAATTCCAATATCCCGAAGCAATAATTTTACCGATTGATTTTGATTCCATGATAGGATCGAAAGTACAAGGAAAAGGAAAGTTAAACCGCTACATATGAAAATAATAAAAGTGAGCATAATCCTGGCCTTTTAAGTTTATTATTTATCGGCCAGGACTAAGTTACATTTTTAAAGGTAGCATTACTCAATCTTTACGATCCTGTAAGATTTTACATTTGCATCTGATTCATGGTGTAACACCAGAAAATAAGTACCCACCGGAAGTGATGTCATATCAATCATGCCATGACCTGCTTCTGTTTGTGCGGCTATAACAACTTTTCCTAAGGCATCTATTATCCGTCCGCTCAACGACTCTTCAGATTCAATATTCAACAGACCAACGGTTGGATTGGGATATACATTTACATTCCAATCTGATACGGGATCTGAGAGGGCAGTGGTAATCAGCCATACTTGTTGAAAACCCTCTGATAACTGATATCCATTTTCAAAAGTCTGCACCATAGTTTCACCCAGGGTGAAATCAAGATTGTAATCACCTCTTGACATTGTTTCTCCTGCTGATGAGATTATTTGTCTTTCAATCGTTTGTGCGTTTGTTGAAATTGAATTCAGGGAAATAAAGAGTAATGACAGTATATAATGGTATGCCGATAGATTTGGATTTTTCATGTTTAATTATTTTCAGAATATATTTTTTTGTTTATTTTTTAACAAGGGCTGTGACCATCTCTTTCAATTCGCTGATTTGTTTTTTCAGGTCTTCTATTTCCACTTGTTGTTCTTTTATCGCCTGGACAGATAATACTGCGAAATGATCATAACATATAGATCTGTATCCATTTTTTGTGACCACCAATTGAGGGAATTCTTTTTCGACTTCCTGGGCCATAAATCCAACAGAGATAGGGCTGTCATCAGGAGCTGATTTCATATGATATGTATAAGCCTGCAGATTCATAAGCTTTGACAATACATTTGAAAATGGCTGAATATCTTTCTTCAATGCCCGATCAGAACTATTATGGAAGGATCCATCTGTTTTCAGAATCCACGCAGTATAATTGCCGTTGTATCCAAAAGCAAAATCACTGTCATAATCAATAGCCGTCTTCCACAATGCATTACCATAAGAATATCGAATACCAGACCAACCTTCAACCTGGTCGATAAGAACAGCGGGCCCATTTAGAGATTTGAATGTAGCTGCGTATCCTGTAGAAATAGTTGCATTGATTGTTTTTGTAAAGATGCCCCCATTCACTTCAAACAAGTGTGTTGGATTGGATATCCCTATTCCAACATTTCCTCCACTTGTGATCAAAGATGGTCCACTTACAGAAGTAAATACAGCTCCCGGACCACTCAATGAAGAACTGCTAATGCC
>JBATMM010000557.1:0-5392 GCA_049289835.1 Saprospiraceae bacterium
ACCTTCAGCATGCTGATGGGTGATGATGTTCCGCCACGTCGCGCATTTATTGAAGCGAACGCGAAGTATGCGAGAGTGGATGTGTAAACAGTAGCAGTAGCAGTAGCAGTAGCAGTTGCAGTTGCAGTTGCAGTATTCAGTATTCAGTATTCAGTATTTAGTATTTAGTATTTAGTATTTAGTAATTGTATTTACTTGAAGTACGCAAGCTGACGTTTATCGAACGTGAGCACACACAACTAGTTGGATTTAAATACTGATTACTGAATACCGATTACTGATTACCAGAGTTCATGATTCACAACTAAATCCTTTCGAGAACGACAGCATAACCCTGACCTACACCTATACACATCGTGGCGAGTGCATATTTTTTATCAAGCCGTTGTAGTGTACGTGCCGCTGAAAGAATAAGCCGTGCTCCACTCATACCTAGTGGATGACCCATGGCTATAGCTCCGCCATATTTGTTCACACGCTCATCTTCATCTTCGAGACCAAGCATCCTGGTGCATGCAAGAACCTGTGCGGCGAATGCTTCATTAATTTCTATGATGTCGATGTCATCAAGTTTTAACCCTGCTTTTTTCAATGCATGTTGTGTTGCTGTGACAGGACCAATACCCATGATACGTGGTTCAACACCGACTACTGCGGAAGAAACAATTTTTGCCATTGGCTTGAGATTATACTGACGTGCGCCAAAATCAGAAGCTATCAGTAGAGCAGCAGCGCCATCGTTCAGACCACTACTGTTACCTGCTGTTACAGTCCCGCCTTCTCTGAACGCAGGACGTAGTGCTGCCAATCCTTCAAGCGTAGTCTGTGGCTTCATAAATTCATCCTTATCAAAAACAGTTGGTTCCTGTTTTTTTCTGGGAATCATGATCGGTGTGATCTCTTCTTTAAAAACAGATTTTGCAGCCACTGCTTTTCGCTGAGAATTGTACGCGTATCTGTCCTGGTCTATTCTTGATATAGCATACATTGTGGCCAGGTTTTCAGCTGTCGCACCCATGGAGTCAATACCATACAATTTTTCCATCTTCGGATTGACAAAACGCCAACCAAAAGATGAATCATGCATCTCGACATTTGTACCGAATGCCTGATCTGCTTTTGAGGTTACCCATGGTCCACGTGTCATATTTTCTACTCCACCGGATATAAAAATATCTCCATCACCTGCCTGGATCGCCCGATGTGCATGCACCACCGCTGACATTCCAGATGCGCATAACCGGTTGATTGTTTCTCCCGGCACTGTCCATGGAAGTTCAGCTAAAAGAAGAGCCATACGAGCCACATTCCTGTTGTCTTCTCCAGCCTGATTAGCACAACCCAAGATCACGTCATTAATCAATGCCGGGTCAAGATTTTCGTGCCTGCCTACTAAAGCACGAATCACATGTGCTGCCAGATCATCTGTACGAACAGAGGAAAGTCCACCACGGAAAGATCCTATTGCGGTACGGATACCATCTATAATAAAAGTGTCTTGCATTAATTTTCTATTCAGTAGTTTGTCAATAGAGGTTGCGGAAGATTTATTGCTTTTGTCCGACAACCTGGTTTCTAAGTAGCGGCAAGATGCTTTTTATTTTTGACTGTGGCAATACAACTCCCGAAAAATGATTTCAGTGACCATATTCTGCCTTCCTAAAACAAACATGCATGCGCAGACATAGTTTAATCTCTCAACACATCAGGCTTCGGAAGTAATCTTTTCGTTTTTGAAAACAAGGGCAAAAGATAACAGCACGACGAATGCAATACCCGCAGGTATCACCCAAATCATCCTCCAGTCATGAGCACCGTCGGCAAGCTGGAATTTATTGTAGATATTTCCTGCAAGCCAAAAACCAATGAACATACCTAGCCCATATGTAGCCAGTGTAATGAGCCCTTGTGCAGAACTTTTTATTTTCTCTCCCGCTTTGATGTCGGTATATATCTGACCCGAAACGAAAAAGAAATCATAACAAACGCCGTGCATCAGAATACCCAGGAAGAGCATCCATGCGCCCTGGCCTGAATCACCATATGCAAAAAGAAGATATCGTACAGCCCATGCTGCCATCCCGACGAGCAGTGTGATTTTCAAACCAAACCTTTTGAAGAATAATGGTAACAATAACATGAAAGCCACTTCAGATACCTGGCCGAATGACATAATACCAGCTGCATTGTTTATTCCGGTTGCATTAAGAAACATGTTGGCATTCTGATAATAGAAAGCCAGGGGAATACATATCAGAATGGAAGCAATAAAAAACCAGAGAAAATTTTTATCCTTCAATAAATTTAAAGCATCAAGTCCCAGTATTTCTTTCAATGATGGTTTAGTACCTGTATTTCCGCGAGGAGGCGTATCCGGTAACAGGAAACTAAAAAATCCGAGGAAGGCAGATACCCCGGAAGCCATATAAAAAGTATCCCGAAGTAATCCCTTTGTCTCCCATTTCATGACATAGCCGATGATGAGTCCCGCAACAATCCAACCGATAGTACCCCATACACGGATACTTGCAAACTGCTTAGAAGGATTATTCATCTGGCGAAACGAGACAGAATTGACCAATGCCAATGTAGGCATGTAGAGAATCATGTAAGCCAGGATATAAGGATAGAAACCGGCAAAACTATCTGCCCTCGCAACCATAAATAATAATATGGCGCCAACAATATGCAGAAATCCAAGAATCCGTTGAGCTGCAAAATAACGATCCGCGATCAGCCCGATGATGAACGGGGCGATAATGGCACCTAGTGATTGGGTCGAATAAGCTGCAGCAATCTGGAAGCCTTCTGAAGAGAGCGCCTGTGACAGGTATGTACCCATCGTGACAAACCATGCACCCCAAATGAAGAATTCGAGGAACATCATTAAGGATAGCTTAAAGCGGGTAAGGGAATTCATAGCCTGATTTGTTTTGTTTTGAACAACCAAAATACAATTTTTGATGGTTGCTGAGCTGTAGCACGAGGTTGGGTTTAGCAAGTCGAAGCATTAGATTTTAGATTTTAGATTTTGGATGGTTGCTGAGCTGTAGCAGTTGATGGAAGCGCCGAAAGTCGAAGCATTAGAATTTAAAAACATTTTGTATTGAAATGAACGAATTAAAAATTTCCTATCCCTTTCCCTTTCGTATAAGGTCCAGAACACCATTGATAAAAGTGAGTGGGTGTATCGGATTACCGGGGACGTATAAATCAATTTTGTAGTTGTTGAGAAAACTGCGGTTTAATGCAGGACTATCGGCAAATACCCCCCCACTGATGGCATCTGTCCCTGCCAGGATTATTATTTTCGGATGAGGTATAGCGTCATAACAAATCTGCAATGGCTCAGCCATACTTTCAGTGATGGGTCCGGTGATAACAATTCCATCAGCATGCCTGGGTGATGCTACAAATTCAATTCCGAACCTTCCCATATCAAAATTAACATTGCCGCACGCATTCAATTCCAGCTCACAGCTGTTATCTCCACCCGCTGATACCTGTCTCAACTTCAATGAGCCACTGAAATATTTTGTGATTTCCTTTCTGACCATATCCTGATTCAGTGTGATATTATTTCGCACACCTTCTGTTACAAGTAAACGCTCACGATGGTTAGTCGCCATTATAAAATCTCTTGTGAATTTTATTTTATCCGGAAATGCAAAAGCGCATTCGCCGCAAAAAACACATTTCCCTAAATCAATCTGAATAGGATTTAAACGGATAGCATCAGTAGGACAAAGATCAACAAGTGCCATGGAGTCAACAATCTCCGTGCTGATCTCCGGCCTTCCTCTGAAAGGTCCGGGGACTTCTGCAATAGTCACATCAGGAATATATTGCTTTCCCTGATGAATGAGTATTTTAATATTACCAATCATGCTTTCGTGATTTATAGATCATGTCCACAGTAACTCAAATCAAAACTTTTATTACATATCGGGAAATCAGAAATTTCATTATTCCTCACCGCCAATGCAAGTGCCAGCCAATTGTGCATCGATGGATCCTTTATTTTATAATGAAGTAATTCTCCATTGCCATTGGTGATGGCGCAATGACAAATCTCACCTCTCCACCCTTCAGTTAAAGACAGTGTGAAAGAATTTGGTTGAGGGGGAAGTAATGGTTGTCGTTTCGTGTTTTCATCTGGAATGTTTTTAAGCATTTCCCTAACATAGTCGATCGATTGCAAAATTTCTTCATTACGGATTTGTACCCTGGAATATACATCGCCATGATGCTTCACTATTGGCTGGTGTATAAGATGACGATATAAATCATGTGGATGTGAAGAGCGAATATCTCTTTTTATCCCTGATGTTTTTGCTGCCATACCTACTGTCCCTATCGAAACGGCCTGTTCATGTGTAACTACTCCGGTCTTCTCCAGTCGTGCCAAAGCACTAGGCAGTTCCTTTATTTCATTCCACATCTCATTATAATCAGGCTCAAAGTCATCAAACAATTTTCCCAGATGGCTGGCAAGCTCTCCGGAAAAATGAAAATGATTACTTCCCGCCCGGATCAGGCCTTTCGCCAGGCGATTGCCACACCATGTCTGGAAAAAATTGATTACCGGCGTTCTTAGTCTTCCAAATACCGAACTTCCAAGTTGATAAGCTATGTCTGAGCAGATCGCACTCAAATCACCGGTATGGATGGCAATCCTTTCCAATTCTAAAGCAAGAACGCGGGAGAATTGCAAATCATCATCAGCAGTATGCCCGCATAGACTTTCCCAAAGATTTACAAAAGCAGTAGTATGACCTGCAACCGTATCCCCGGCTATAGACTCAGCAAGAATATTTCGCTGCAATAATTTCTTCTTCTTTAAGAAAAGATTCTCAATACCCCGATGCTGAAATCCAAGTTGAATTTCAAGATGAAGTATCTGTTCGCCATTGCAAATAAACCTAAAATGACCCGGTTCTATCACGCCTGCATGAATGGGTCCAACACCTACTTCATGCAGTTCTTCGCTTTTGATCTCGTAAAAAGGATACTTCGCGATGGTTGAATTTTTATCTGCTCTGTCGAAAGCAAACCGAACAGGTTTTAACCATGGATGATCTGTATAATCGATTCCAAAGTTCTCGTGCAGTTCCCTTTCAAAAATATGAAATGCGAGATGATGGGCAGAGAACGATGGAAAGAAATTCATGTCTAAATTGATTTCTGAAGAAGAAATCTGAATTAAACTTTCCTCATCATTGGCTATACAACAAATAAGTTTCAATTTATCCGGTAGAGGATATCCAAAATAATTAACACAGTGATTAGCTTCGCTGGAAAGGAGTGAAGTATTAAATGAAAGAAAATCCTCATAGTTCAATATAGGAATGCTCTGCAGCGAAATGGTTTCATTGTTTTTTACAGCGATATA
>JBATMM010000558.1:0-1838 GCA_049289835.1 Saprospiraceae bacterium
CCCCTACACCGATAAACGTATCGTTTTTTTGAAGGAACATTCCCCTCAATTTTAGACCATATACCTTCGGAGTTCCTTCCAGCGCTTTATCAATCATGGATTGTTTTAGTTCGTTTTTAACCTCAAATACCTTTTGAAATGTGGAGTCAAAAATGACTGAATACAATTCATATTTCTCTCCTGTTCCAGGTACCATCTTTCCAAATCTGTCCTTAACTTTCATTTCTGCATCATGGCTTTTGATAAAATAATGGTTGAAATTTCCATTAGCAGTAGTGCCCAGGTAAGAACGGAGATATTCTGCCATACTGTCTTCGGTGTATATTTTTTCAATAACATTGTTTTTCAGGGTGTAAAAATTAATGGTCAGTTTGTTTTTATTTCTTTTATCAGGTTTACTTTCCGCAAGTTCGAATGCCATCATCTCCCCACGATTATTAAGAATAAAATGAACTTCAGTCGTCTGTAAAGAATGGATGAATTTATACGTGTGTACTTCCTTCAGGTTCTTGTCAAACACACTGATAAAGGATTGTTTATTATCTACAATCTCCACATTGAGAATGAGCGCAAAAAATGCACTATCCGGTGAGGAGATGCCATCAACGATCTCTGCTTTAAATCTACCCGTCATTTTAAAATCACTGATCTGATGGGCACCCATGAGATTGCGGATCCCTTCCCCATTCACCGTGATCGATTCCTTATCGATATTCAAAGATGCCACCAGCAAATTATTTCGTGGATGAAAGAAATAAACACCCGAAAAATCTCTGGAATCCGTGATTTCAGCATTTTTGAAATCAACCGTTCCCTGATATTTCAGATCACAATCAAGCATATTGACATGGATGGTTTTTCCGGCCCATGTTTTTGCATCTTTTAATTTTTCACTCGTGATCAGATAGGCATTGCAGGACGAGTCCGGTAATATCTTAAAATAATTTCCGGGTACCTCCTTAGGCATTTCAAAAATGTCAAATTGACCAAAGGCCTGATCTGATTGGGCTACAATATGACTTGTATATAGCATGCAAAATCCTATGACATATAGAGCAGAGGAAGAAATTATTTTAATGCAATTCATAAAACAGAAGTTGTGTTCACTGATGTGCGACGAATATAGGGAATGCAGTTGTACCTGAGGTATATGATTCAAATTTCAATCTACTGTGAATCAATTGACAGCGCATTGGAGACAGATTTTTATTCGACCCATTCAGGGTCGGGATTTCCCTCATTTTATTTTCCGTGGGTTGCTACCCACGGCTATTAACATGAGATCCTTTCAGGATCTTAGCTTTTCGCAGACCTTATTCAGACGGCTAAACTCAAACAATAACTCCAGATCGACCTATACAATACGATCACCGACCCACCACCTTCCCACCTCTCACCACAAAAACAAAAAACAAACCCAGAAACACCATTATCCCATTCAGCGACATCCAGATTGGAGACAGGAATTTAAGAAGAATAAAGAATAGCGAATAGCGCAATCAGAAGTCGAAGTCAAAGTCAAAAGTCGAAGTAAAAGTGAAACTTCCAACTCTCCTTCTACTACTTCACATCGGTACTACTTCGAACTTCGATATTCAGTATTCCTGATTCCTTGAAGAAGTATAACATTGCAAGACTTAGAAGATTTGATTATCAAGAAGGTCCTTCAAAAGAAAGGCGAAAAGAAAGGCACTTACTATGAACTTAGTTATGGCGGATAAATGACGGTTATTTGGCGGTTATGGCGGATATATAGCGGATAAATAGTTTTCAGAATTGAATTAATGACTTTCGAACGTGACATTGATAGCGCAACCTTTATCTTGACGGATCATGAT
>JBATMM010000559.1:0-6680 GCA_049289835.1 Saprospiraceae bacterium
AATTTCGATCCATCAGGTCTGAGTGGAAACATTACGTTGACATTTACACCTACTGCCGGACAATGTGCAAATCCAAATACCACTACAATCGATGTTACTGCTACAATAACACCTGTTCTATCCGGAATACCTGCCACTATTTGTGAAAACAATGCCGCCACCGCATTACCCACTACACAGAGTAGCATCACAGGGACATGGTCAGGCTTAGGCGTATTTGGAAATAATTTTAATCCCGCAGGCCAGAGCGGAACCATCACATTGACATTTACACCTACTGCAGGACAATGCGCTATACCAAATACAACAACGATTGATGTCAATACACTTGTGACGCCGTTGATTTCCGGTATTCCTGCATCGATTTGTGAAACGGATAGTCCTATCGCATTATCTACGACGCAAAGTGGTATTACAGGTACATGGTCAGGTTTAGGTGTGTTTGGAAATAATTTTAATCCTGCAGGTCAGAGTGGAACAATCACATTGACATTTACACCTGGAGCAGGACAGTGTGCAAATCCAAATACCACTACGATCAATGTCAATATTCCTGTCACACCGGCTATTTCAGGTTTACCTGGTTCTCTTTGT
Organism: Saprospiraceae bacterium; assembly: GCA_049289835.1. Lineage (GTDB taxonomy): Bacteria > Bacteroidota > Bacteroidia > Chitinophagales > Saprospiraceae > Opimibacter. The sequence continues at coordinate 595 of JBATMM010000559.1, forward strand.
CAACTCGACAACCCGGTAGCATTGCCCACTACACAAAGTGGCATCACAGGGACATGGTCAGGTACGGGTGTCGCTGCAAATAATTTTAATCCGTCAGGTCTGAGTGGAAATATCACATTGACATTCACACCTAATGCAGGACAATGTGCAAATACAAATACAGCAACGATAAATGTCATTGTTGCAGTCACACCTGCTATCTCCTTTATTCCGGCATCAATTTGTCAGAACAGTGTACCTCTTTCTCTGGCAACCACACAAAGTGGCATCGGAGGCAACTGGTCGGGCATCGGTGTCGCAGGAAATAGTTTTAATCCTGCAGGATTAAGTGGAAATATAACATTGACTTTTACTCCCAATGCAGGACAATGTGCTAATCCAAATACAGCAATAATCAATGTCATTGTACCTGTCACTCCGGTGATCTCCGGTATTCCTGCTTCTCTTTGTCAAAACAGTGCACCTATTGCACTACCAACTACACTAAGTGGCATCACAGGAAACTGGTCGGGAACAGGTGTCGCCGGAAATAATTTTAACCCTACAGGTCTAAGCGGAAATATCATATTGACATTCACACCCACTGTAGGTCAATGTGCAAATAGCAATACTACAAACATCACTGTCAATATTCCTGTCACACCTGTTATATCAGGAATCCCCGCCAGTATCTGTCAGAATGCGGCTACGATTTCTCTTCCAACGACTCAAAGTGGCATCACCGGTAATTGGTCCGGAACGGGCGTCGCCGGAAATAATTTTAATCCAACAGGACTAAGCGGAAATATCACATTGACATTTACACCTACTGCAGGGCAATGTGCAAATAACAATACTACAACCATCACTGTAAATGTTCCTGTTGCGCCGGTCATCATGAATGTGCCTTCTATATTATGTGAGAGTGCTGCTCCGATTTCTTTATCGACTACACAAAGCGGCATCACCGGCACCTGGTCAGGACAAGGCGTTTTCGCTAATAGTTTTGATCCATCAGGATTGAATGGAAATATCACACTTACGTTTACACCGAATGCAGGACAGTGCGCATTGGTAGCGACGAAAACTATCAATGTGGTGAGTGCTCCTTCGTTCACCAATCTGGTAGAAGATTGTAATCTTGCGAATCAAACGTATACGATTACATTTACGATCACAGGTGGTAGTCCAGGGACATATACTGTGAACGGAATTCCGGTGGGCGGTTCCACTTTTACTTCATCAGCAATTGCAAGCGGAACTGGATATGTATTCAATCTGAACGATGGTAATAATTGTGGTCCTGTAGTCATCAGTGGATTAGTGGATTGTAATTGTGCTACATCATCCGGCACGATGAATTTCGCCAATACACCTCTTCATCTGTGTGATAGTTCAGGTTTTGTGGTGGTGCACAATGGAAATGAATTGCTTGATGTGGATGATGTGTTAGAATTTGTTTTACACACGAACGCAGGAGCCTCATTGGGTACCGTATTAGCTATCAGCAGCTCAACGACTTTTAGTTATCCGGCTAATATTATTCCCGGACAGATTTATTATGTATCTGCTGTAGCCGGAAATAATAATGGAACAGGAGGCGTCAATCTCAATGATCCCTGTTTATCTGTATCGCAGGGAATACCCGTTGTATTTTATACACCTTCTGCCATTTTATCCTCTGGTGGATCGATATGTGAGGATGTATGCTTCGATTTTCAAGTCCAATTCACAGGTTACCCTCCTTTTAGTTTTGATTACACTGTCAATGCAGGAGGAAATGTATTCAATGAATTCCTGACAAGCAATGCGACAAGCGCTGTGATTACCATCTGTCCATCTACATACGGTGTGACCAATGGTCAGATTCAAATCACACCCGTTACAGTTATGGATGCGAACTGTCTATATAATTTTAATACTCCTGCCATTCAAACGCTCACTGTCCTTCCTATACACGTCAATAATCTGGTGATGAGTCTTTGTCCCGGTGGACAGGTCGTCGTCAATGGAACAGTTTACAATCAGGGACATCCTACAGGAACGGAGACTTTGCTCAATGCAGGAAGTAATGGTTGCGATTCAATTGTAAATATCAATCTGACGTACTATAATGTTTCTATTTTCAACCTTACACAAACACTTTGCACCGGTGGAAGCGTCACAGTCAATGGAACTCTTTATGATGCTTCTCATCCTATCGGTACAGAAATCATACCCAATGGAAACACTCACGGATGCGACTCGACCATCAATGTCAATCTGAGTTTCAACAATGTCGTCACATTTGATCTGAATCAATCTCTTTGTCCGGGCGGAAGTGTTGTCGTCAATGGCACAACTTATGATTCAGCTAATCCAACCGGCTCTCAAACATTTATAGGTGGCAGTTATCTTGGTTGCGATTCGGTAGTGAATATCAATTTATCTTTTTACTCTCCGTCTATATTCAACTATAATCCGACACTATGCACAGGAGGAAGTATCATTGTCAATGGAAATATTTATGATGTAACCAATACAACAGGTTCTGAAGTATTGTTCAATGCAAGTATTCATGGCTGCGATTCCATTATCAATGTCAATGTGACCTTTAATAGTGTCGTAACATTTGATCTCAATCAAACGCTTTGCCCAGGTGGAAGTATAGTCGTCAATGGTATGACATACAATGCTGCTCATCCGACAGGTTCAGAGACGTTTATCGGCGGTAGTTATCTTGGGTGTGATTCTGTTGTGAATATCAATTTGTCATTTTATCCACCGGTCGTTTTCAATTTGAATCAAACACTTTGTGCCGGAAAGAACCTGATCGTCAATGGAACAACGTATGATCAGGCTCATCCGACAGGAACGGAAGTATTTCAGAATGCCAGTGTCAATGGTTGCGATTCAACGGTGAATGTCAGTCTTTCCTTCAATGCCGTCGCTAATTTCAATCTGAATCAAACGCTTTGTCCGGGTGGAAGTATTACAGTCCATGGCACGGTCTACAATGCCGCACATCCGATGGGTACAGAAACCTTTACTGGTGCAAGTTCTCTTGGTTGTGATTCTCTCGTGCATGTCAATGTGACATTTTATGGCCCGTCTGTATTTAATCTTACGCAGACACTTTGCACTGGTGGCAGTCTGACTGTCAATGGCACAATATATAATGCCGCACACCCTATAGGTACAGAAGTATTGCAAAATGCAAATGTTCATGGGTGTGATTCAACAGTAAATGTCAGCCTCAGCTTTAACAGTGTAGTCGTCAATAATCTTACGCAGAGTTTATGTCCCGGTGGAAGTATTGTGGTGAATGGAGTTCTTTATGATGTATCACATCCGACCGGTACAGAAACATTTATTGGTGGAAGTTATCTGGGTTGTGACTCAATGGTGAATGTGAATTTATCATTTCATCCGGTTTCAGTTTTTAATTTGGTACAAACCCTTTGTATCGGTGGATCGGTTACAGTCAATGGTACAGTATATAATGAGTTGAATCCTACAGGTACTGAACTATTGCCAAATTCAAGTGTGTTTGGATGTGATTCAACTGTCAATGTCAATTTGAGTTTCAGCAATGTTGTTACCTATGATCTTGATGAAACACTTTGTCCCGGTGATAGTATTGTCATCAATGGAACTACCTATAATGCAGCACATCCGACAGGTACAGAAGCTTTTGTCGGTGGCAGTTACCTTGGATGTGATTCCCTGGTGAACATCACGCTTACCTTTTTTACTCCTGATATTTTTATCATTGATTCTGTTCTGCTGGAAGGACAATCCATCATTGTCAACGGAACAGTCTATGATGAAAGTAATCCTACAGGAGTTGAGATCATCAATGGGGGCAGTGTCTTCGGTTGTGATTCTACGATCATGATCAATTTGACTTTCGATACGATCATCACGATCATCAATGAAATCTTTGTGCCAAACGTTTTCAGTCCGAATGGAGATGGCTTCAATGATCTGGTTGGTGTCTTTGGAGGCCCACAGGTTGATCAGGTCAATTCTTTCAGAATTTATGACAGGTGGGGTTCATTGATGTACCGATTCAATGAGTTTAAACCCAATGATGTTTCACTTGGTTGGGATGGTACGTTTAGAAATCAAATGGAAAACCCAGGTGTATATGTCTGGCTTGCTGAAGTAAAATTCATTGATGGTCATTCAGAAGTTTTTACCGGGGATGTGACGCTGGTCAGATAATTCTGAACATTTATTTTTCTCCTTTTCAATATTCAGATTCCTTTCATGAAGAACAATGTACTGACAGTGATGACTTGTCTGTAGATAAGGATGATGCTTATCAATCCTACCAGAATGATCAATGATTTGAATATCGCTTCAAACCACTTGCTGCCATATACTCTTTGAACAGCAAAGAATTGGTAAATCCAAATAAAAAACATAAGAATAAGGAATATCACCTGGCCCATAATGGGAATGCCAAATATATGCAGGAAGAAATGTATGGACAGGTCAGCCAATAGATTGAATGTCAATCCATGCATGGCGAAGATGAGATGTGGTGCCAGCCATGGAATGGTCCGGTGATAAAGCAGGAAGATCAGACTTCCCCAAAAAGGAATAATAAAAAATAACCAGGTTTTTGATTGTCTTGCGGCAATACTATCGAGTCGTACAGCGAATTCTTTTTCATCTACACCAAATACTAATGCCTTTTCAGAAATAATTTTTCCAAGATTGGAATGGAATGTATTCACACCAATATTATGGGCAACATAACCCGACATCAAATCTGAGGTAGGGCTATAGTAGGCCGGCACAGTAGGTAAAAAAAAATAAAAAAGCAAGCTGGCGATGACAAACAACTGAAGAGGTTTCATATAGTTCACTCGTCGTCCGGCAATCCATTCACTGGTTAAAAAACCAGGTTTCGAAAACAATAACCAGACACTTTGCAATAATTTTGAATCAAAGCGAACAAAATGCCATAGCGATTGACTTAAAAATTTTGATAGTCGAAAATCGCGTTCAGGAATAATTTTTTTCTCACCGCATTTTTTGCAATAGTTACCCTTTAACCTGGCGCCACAGCTGACGCAGATTTCTTTTGAAGGCAGAGGGGTCGCAGTTAGCTCTTCCATTTTTTTTATAGAATGGTGAAAAAATAGTCAAATTCCGGATAACTGCGAAAACTGATTGATTGAGCAATATGTTAACTTGTGAAGATTAATCAACAATCATGAAAAATATTTTATTTGCCATCCTTCTCCTTCCATGTTTTATTTATGCACAGTCTCCTGTAATGCATTCGGCGGGTATTGGGGAAAATGTGCCCAGCCTGGCCTGTCTGGCTTGTCCGGGCAGTGAATGGACTGATGAAATGAATATAACTACTGAAGACGATTCAGTGACCAGTACAGTGTTAAGTCCGGCAGGAAATTGTTTTATGAGCTTTTGTTCATCTTCCCGCTATCTGTACGCACACCATTTCAATTTTTCCATTCCTGCTGACGCAACCATTGATACCATTCTGGTTGACATAAAGAGAACTGCCTACAAAGCAGATGCAATCAGTGATTCAATCGTGCAATTGGAAAAAGACGGTATCATGATCGGCCACAATTTGAGATCATCAGACTTTTGGCCTGTATCACCGACCTATGAAAGTTATGGTCATCATGATCCGCTTTGGGGGGCCAACTGGCTTCCTTCGGATCTCAACGATACGACGATGGGTATCACATTGAAAATTGTGAACAGGACATCCGACAATGAAAAAGCAGATGTGGATCACATTCAGATGACCGTATATTTTAGTACGTCTACAGGGATATATTCGGTCACTTCCTCTCCTTCTGAAGTTGAGTGGTCAAATGACCCGGGTGAAATAGACCTGAACATTTTCACACCTACTTCTGTGCATTGTACATCAAAAATTATTAATGTCATGGGGCAGCAATTGCTTTCAATTCATCATGGACTTTCGTTGTATGGGGAGAATCATTTTCATTGGCCAACAGATTTTTTAGATGGGGGAATTTATTTTATTATTATGGATATGGGTGGGAAAATTTATTTGCGAAAATTTATCACCCTGAACTGAGAAATGACGAAGTTTATTATTTACTAAAAAATTACAT
>JBATMM010000560.1:0-1658 GCA_049289835.1 Saprospiraceae bacterium
ACTTTATACAGCGAATGTCAGAAATTATGTGCGAAGCAAATGACAAATATGTAAATGTAGTGGGAGAACCAATCGAAAACAGAGATGATATTTTTCATTATAAAAAAACAGTCCCCGGATTTCCTAAGACAGGTGTTTATACAAAAATGTCGAATGAGATAAAATTGAGTGAACTGGGATTGGATAAATATGTGGAATTAATCGGTGAGTCCACTCCATTTGACAATGCTGACGCTGCATTAGCCTATTTTGATGAGGCAAAGAAGGCGATCAATAAAAGCAAGAGTGATTGCAGCGTTCCTACCGAAATGAATAATGATATAGTGAGAAAAGGTTTTAGTGAAGAAGGCTTTGTGGATTATCAGTTTTGGGCAAATATTCCGTACAATCCGGCGAGTTTATTACTTACAGTTACCCCTGTAGGTGGAACTGACGGAATCCATGACAGGTATTATATCGTCGAATTTCATTGTGTGATGTCATATCAGTAGTAATGGTTTTAATTCTGTAAGACCGAATGAGCCAATTATTTCCAGGATTCTGCTCGAAAATGACTTAAGCTGAATCAAAAAGCACAATTAGCCTACTTTTTATCATAATATTATATTCATCTACATATAAAAGTGAATATTTAAATAAATATTATATCTAATTACATATAATTAACTATATTTGTATCATAATATATCTAAAAGCATATAATGCAACAACTGTCAGAGTTCGTCAAAGAACGTAGAAAGGATACTAACCTGACTCAGGAAGAATTCGCTGAACGCGCTGGCGTGGCTCTCACTGTAGTGCGAAAAATCGAACAGGGGAAAACAAATCTGAGTTTGGATAAAGTAAATCTTGTGCTCGCCATGTTTGGGCATGAATTGGCTCCGGTCAACAGTAAAGATGTATTAAAATGAGACAGGGACAGGTATTCTATAAAGATGATTTCGCCGGAATGATTACCGAGACGGATGAGGGTGAGTACGTATTTCACTATCGTGCACAATACGTAAAAGACCATCCGGATGATTTCATCACCTTCACCATGCCTGTGACAGAAAAGCCATATACCGAAAATCGATTGTTTTCATTTTTTGAAGGACTGATTCCTGAAGGGTGGTTGTTGGATATCGCCTCCGAGAACTGGAAGATCAACCGCAATGATCGAATGGGATTATTGTTGGCTTGTTGTCAGAATTGCATAGGTGCAGTGAGTGTAAAACCAATACATGCAGATGATGAAGAATAAATGCCTGTATTGTTATGAGCCCCTTGACGATGGTCATGATTTTCATGAGAAATGTTCAAAGGAATTTTTTGGAACAACGACGCCTCCGGTTATTGAATACTCGTTGAATCAGATGGAAGAACTAGCAAAGAATGTGGTTGAACGCAGCGTTGCTGTTCCGGGTGTCCAGGCAAAATTGTCCATGACATTAGTGAAAGCAACAAAGGAAAAATCTGATGTGCGTCTTACGGTTGTAGGTGCTCTGGGTGGACAATACATTTTCAAACCACCATCAGACCGATTTCCTGAAATGCCGGCAAACGAACATGTGACTATGCGAATAGCAGAATCATTTGGTATTCAGGTCGTGCCCTCTTCATTGATCCGGTTGGCATCCGGAGAACTTTCCTACATCACCAAACGTGTGGACCGAACT
>JBATMM010000561.1:0-2547 GCA_049289835.1 Saprospiraceae bacterium
AAGAATCTGGAATTTCCAAAAGGATTTCTTTGGGGTACTGCAACAGCATCTTACCAGGTAGAGGGCGCTGCAAACGAAGATGGTCGTGGCATGACCATTTGGGACACTTTTTCGCACACGCCAGGGAAAATAGTAAATAATGACACGGGGGATGTAGCCTGCGATTTTTATCACAAGTACAAAGAAGATATTCAATTAATAAAATCACTTAACGCAAAGTCGTATCGATTCTCCATCGCATGGTCAAGAATTTTTCCTGATGGTACAGGCACACCCAATCAAAAAGGACTTGATTTTTATAACCGGATGGTAGATGAATTATTGGCCAATGGCATTGAACCTTTTGCAACATTGTATCATTGGGATTTGCCGCAGGCCCTGCAGGATAAGTACAATGGTTGGCAATCAAAAGAAACGTCAAAAGCTTTTGCAGACTATGCAGGCTACATGAGTGAAAAATTATCTGATCGGGTAAAACATTTTTTCACGCTTAATGAACTTTGGACTTTCATCCAACTGGGATATGGTGACGGTGTTTTTGCACCCGGATTGAAATTGCCTCCTGCTGAATTATATCAGGCACGACATCATGCAGTGTTGGCTCATGGGCTTGCAGTGCAGGCTATTCGTGCTCATGGAAAAGCAGATACAAAAGCAGGTTTAGCGGAGAACGTAAAAGTGGCCGTCCCTTACATTGAAACACCGGAGCATATTAAGGCTGCAGAAATTGCTACAAGAGAATTCAATGCCGGCTACATGACGGTTATCATGGAAGGAAAATATACAGACGCTTTTCTTAAAAAGGCGGGAGCAGATGCACCGAAATTTACAGACGAAGAATTGAAGATCATCAGCAGCCCGCTCGATTTTGTCGGAATCAACATTTACAATCCTGAAGCGTATGTGAAGGCCTCATCAAATGAAGATGGATATGAAAAAATTCCTTTTGCAAAATCACATCCTACCAGTACGTCAAAGTGGGAACTCCTTGCTCCTGAAACTCTGTACTGGGGTGCAAAGCATGTTCAGAAACTCTGGAATCCCAAAGAAATATATATCACTGAAAATGGATGCAGCGGTACGGATGAATTAACGCCTGACAATCATGTTTACGATACAGATAGAATAATGTTTTTGCGCGGCTATCTCAGCCAATTGCAAAGGGCAACTGCAGAAGGTGCTCCGGTAAGAGGTTATTTCTATTGGAGTTTGGTTGACAACTTTGAATGGGCCAGCGGATATGGTACCCGTTTTGGATTGTATTATATGGATTATAAAAGTCTGAAGCGAGTTCCAAAATTAAGTGCAGAATATTTTAAAGCCATGGCTCAAAATAATGCTGTCCTGTAAACGAATGTAAAGAAAATCATACTTCCTGAAAGCGGTTTGGAAACAGCACTAATGGAACAATTTAAACTTTAAATAAAATGAAAAATAGCAGACTTTTTTCTATAATAGGTATACTTGCTCTTTCGGGCTTTAATCTAAAAGCGCAGGTAGCTCTGCCTTATTACACCGGATTTGACAATTTAGCTCAACAGAGTGGGTGGATAGAGTATAAAAAAGCCTCAACACAATTTAGTCATTGGGGATATGGAAGCTTTACTTCATACTCCGAGCCCAATTACATAGGACACGACTACTCTCCGGCGACAGGAATTACGCTAACGGATAATTGGTTTGTTTCACCAGCATTTTCAATTAATAATGGGGGTAAATTAGATTCATTAAGGTATAGCTTTAAAGGATTTTCACAACCCTTAGCAGGTGACACAATTGCAATATACTTGCTTAATGGTTCACAAGACCCTGCTCTCGTGACATCAAAAATGATTTTGTTTGATTTCAGAGATGCTGATTATATAGCCGATGGTGAATACAGAGGTTTAACAAATATTAGTTTGCCTGCATTTAGCGGGTCGAGCCATTTAGCAATTAGATATAGAAATTCTAATTGTAGTTCTAATTGGTTAACAGTCGCCTTTGACAACATCGCCATAAGCGGGAATAGTGGTGTTGGTTTAGATGACCTAAATGATGACAACGATAAAGTAGTCATTTATCCTAATCCTGCGACAGGAAAATTTAGTATCAAACATAAGAGCGGTGTGCATTCTTTTGTAGTACAAAACAACACTGGCCAGAAAATATACGAAACTGTTGGCGACAAATTTGGAGACACTACCGAAATAGACCTTTCTACACAACCAAAAGGTATTTACTTTGTGAAAATACAGCAGGGGACAGAAATCATTACGAAAAAGATAATGCTACAATAAACGTATTGCTTTTTTTAAGTTTACAAATTGGATTATTTATATGAGCGACCTTCACGCCCTGAAAATTAATGTGTAACTTTTCACACTTGATGCGCTTACCGGGCACACCCAGCACATTGCCAAAAACGGGAGTGACATGCTCTTATGACAGTTCAACGGGTAATCAAGCTGTTGTGCTTCATATGAACATTAGTGCTAAAGCACACCGCCTTCGGCAATATGCAAAACGTTAGCTGCCATTATCTGGTGTGTAGGTACTCAAACCGGC
>JBATMM010000562.1:0-17159 GCA_049289835.1 Saprospiraceae bacterium
GATCAGGGCACAAGAAGTTTGCTTGATTTTATTTCAGAAAATGGACTTTATGAGGTTTCTCTTAACTCCCCGGGCATTGAAGAATTAATGATTAAGGGGTCTGGTGTTTTACCTTATTTGTTTGGAACTCAAATTTCTCCTTTAGTAGATTCAATATCAGCGGCAGGAGGATTAAAAACATCTTCTTCAAGTTCATTACTTAAGATAGTCACACCTTTGGTATTAGGATTTTTTGGACGTTATGTGAAAGAGAATTCGTTGAGTGCTTCCGGAGCTAAAGATCTGCTCGTTGCACAAAATGATTTAGTAAAACCTTACATTCCGGCATCCATAACTGATTTACTTGCTTTCCCCAACGCAACTTCTGCACCTGCTTCATCAACCACCAATTCTGAAATGATGAGTTACAATCCTCCCACAGGCATTTCAAAATTTCTTCCGTGGATTGTTTTACTTCTGACTTCACTGGGCTTATTTTATTTCTTGCAAAAAGGATGTAACAACGCAATCCATCCGGAAAAAATGCCACCTACAGAAACAAGGGATACAATTTAATTTTTCAGGGAAATACGGTTGAATAAAACGATTTCAGGACATGACTGCATTTTGTTTTTTGAAATAAAAATAAACAGGCAGTCCGATGCCCATCAGGATTAAACCTGCTACAGCCTGAAATGGCCTTCCAAGAATAGTACTGATTAAAAACCATGTGGAGATACCAATAAATATCATAGGGACAATCGGATATAAGGGTACTATATATTTTGTTCCATCCGTATCAGGTTCTCTTTTCCGGAATATAAACAAACCTATTGCCGCCATTGTCATAAATATCCAATCCATAAATACGACATAGGTAGTCAGGCTTTCAAATGTTCCCCAAAAGACCATCAATACTGCAGCCCAGGAACTTTGCAGCAAAACGGCTTTCATTGGTGTTCCGAATTTTGGATGAAGGTCAGACAACCATGGAAAAAACGTCCTGTCCTCCCCCATTTTAAAATAAATCCTTGGCGCTGATAAGGTATATATCCCTGCAGTCCCAAAAGTTGAAAATCCAATCAATACTGCTACCAGCAATCCACCTATCACCGTAACTCTGCTTAATGCATCTGATGCTACTGCTGAAGACGAAGCTATCTCCCTGGTGGTCATGACAGAAAGGTATGCGGCATTTACAGAAATATAGGCCAATGTAATAATGATAGCTCCGAATAACAATGCTTTTGGTAATACCTTCTGTGCATTATGCACCTCACCTCCCACATAGGATGCATGATGCCAGCCTCCATAAGACCACAATACACCGACAAGTGCAATTCCAAAAGAAATCTTCACAGTTCCCTCATCTACAGTCTGAAGATTGGTTAAAAGATGGCTGCCATATGAAAAACAAATAATGACAATGATACCGATACCCAACACCTTCATCACGGTGAGTGTGCTTGAAAACATAGCAGAAAGTTTTGCACCAAGCATGTTGATCACAGTGACAATAAGCAATGCACTTAATGCAATCGGTATATTAAATCCAGATCCAAAATGAAATATGATTGAAAAATATCGGGCAAAGGCCAGGCACAAAGCGGCTATCGCACCGGAAGTAATGATCGTCAGATTGCACCAGCCATAAAGAAAAGCAACCATATCACCATAAGCTTCTTTCAGATATATGTAAACCCCTCCTGTTCCGGGATGTCGGGCAGCAAGTTCACCGAAACTAAGGGCTCCCGTCATCGTCACTACCCCGCCAATCAGCCAAACCAGGATAATCTGTCCTCCATTAGAAAGCTGACCGGCAACATCAGATGGCGAGATAAAAATACCCGAACCAATGCTGGACCCGGCAGCAATCATCATTAATGCAAAAAAATTTATGGATTTTTTGAGTGGTTGAGACATCTATTAGATAAGATCAATCGATAGTAAGATAAAGCTTAAATTGTGACATTAACTTCTGTGAGCTCTTGACCGGACAAAGAAATCAAAACCGTTTTAAAGTCTTGTGCTATTTTTTTTTATGAAACCCCTATATCTGTCTAAACTGAAATAAATTCTAAAATAGAAAACCATTAAATGCTTCAGATACCTGGTGCTTTATGGATTGATTACTTTAATCAGCTGACTGTCATTTACAAACATGTTTGAAAAACAAATCCGATACATAACACTGCTTTCATTATTGGTGATAGTCATGAATGGCATGACCATTCAGGCGCAATCTGTAATCCCGGATCAGAATTCAATTCTTGATGGAAATAGAAAGGTTACGATACCATTCACTTATGTCCACAACTTTATCATTCTTAAAGTTAAACTTTATGGAGTCCTTTCGGTGAACCTCATTTATGACACAGGTGCAGAACATGTCATCATTTTCAAAAAGGAATATACAGATATGTTTCAGGCCACATACGACAAGCGAATTCCGATCATGGGTGCAGATCTCAGTCGAAAAATCTACGCATTGATCGCCCGTAATACCATGCTTCAACTCGAAGGATTAATACCAAAGCCCTGCGATCTTCTGGTTCTTGAGGAGGACTACTTCAAACTTGATGAAATAGTAGGTATTCCTATTGATGGCTTGATTGGTGGCGGTTTCTTCAGAAATCTTATCGTCAATATTGATTACCGTAATTACCGGATGACTTTATATGATCCTGTCAATTTTGAAATTCCAAAAGGGTACATGATCCTCCCTATCCGGATCAAAACAAATAAACCCTACATTGATGCAGAGACAAGTCTTCAGGATGGTACCGTTGTCCAGGTTGACTTATTGATTGACACAGGGGCAGGTGTTCCTCTTCTTTTGCACACCAATTCACTTGCTTCACTGCACTTACCTGAACATTACATCAGGGGCAAATTGGGTATGGGGCTTGGAGGATACCTTGAAGGCTTTATCGGGCGTATCAACAAACTTCGTTTTGGTGAACTTGAATTTCCGGGTGTACTAACCAGTTTTCAGGAAATATCTCAGGATTGGCTTGAAGATCAGGATCGGTTCAGAAATGGCATCATCGGAAATCAGATATTGAATCGGTTTAGTGTCTTTTTTGATTACATACATGGTCAGCTATACCTTAAGTCCAATCACCGCAAACAAAAACCCTTCACTATGGATCGGAGCGGGCTTATTATTTTTGCTTTCAGCGACAATTTTAATCAGTTTGTAGTAAAGGATGTTATCGAATCCTCTCCAGCCGCAGAAGCTGACATCAGGCCTGATGATTTAATAGTCAAAATACATGGATTTCCTACTCACTTTTATTCTTTGGAAGAAATCAATGCGATGCTTCAAAAGAAAGTTGGAAAAAGAGTGAGGCTGGTGATCAAAAGAGATGGCCACAGGCTCAAAAAAGAATTTGTCCTACGGGAATTGATCTGATTTCTCTGAAATATCTAGGGTACTCTAAACCTGGAAATCAAATTTCAGATCTATTTTGAAATTCCGCTATATATACCTACCTTTGCCGGCCATTTAAGTCAAAAACCTTAGTACCCATATCATGTACGCAATTCTGGACGTCAACAACAGACAATATAAAGTAAAGCAGGGCCAGGAGATCTATGTAGATCTTCAGGACGCTGAGATAGGAGCAGGTCTTACCTTCAATAAAGTATTACTTGCTGATAATGAGGGAACTATAAGCATTGGCACACCTTCATTAGCAGGAGCTTCTGTTTCTGCAAGTGTTCTGGACCACGTCAAAGGTGATAAAGTCATCATCTTCAAGAAGAAGAGACGTAAAGGGTACAAAGTAAAGAAAGGTCACCGCCAGCAATACACAAAGATCCGTATTGATAGCATTGCAATTTAATCTTAAATAACATTATCTAAAGTTCTGATAATATGGCACATAAGAAAGGTGTAGGAAGTAGCGATAACGGCCGCGACAGTAAGAGTAAAAGACTGGGTGTTAAATTGTTTGGAGGCCAGACTGCTGTAGCCGGAAATATCATTATTCGCCAGCGCGGTACTAAATTCCATCCGGGTCGTAATGTCGGGATTGGAAAGGACTTTACGCTGTATGCCCTCACAGATGGCATCATCAACTTCCAGACTAAAAAACGCGACCGTACATTCGTCAACGTTTTGACTGCTGCCACCACGGAAGAGTAAATCCTACTGTTTTCCGTTTTCTCCTGATTGCTTTAATGGCTCTCCTCAAAAGAGTTAGTTCTGTATTGAGAATCAGTCCACGGCTGATGAAGTCATCGTTCATATGACAATCTTTGACTTTAACTGCCAGATGATATTCATTAAACTTTAATTGTAAAGCGCTTCACCTTTTAAGTCTCCCACCTTATACCCATAGACAAAACCTAGTACTTTTGTCCAATGAAGAAATCTTTGTTTAAATCCATCGTCCTCCTCTCCTTTTCACTTTCAATCTTTACTTCTCTTCACGCTCAGATTGATCTCTCTGGTGTCCTCTGGGATCAGGATGACATCATCTGCAAAGAGCAGGAAAGTGCGATCACCCATTTCCAGCAACCTTCCTACCGAAATCAATTTGCAAGCCTGACCGATATTCATTATCAGAAGATGACATGGGAAATTGATCCTGCCGTAAAATATATCAAAGGTGTGATTACCTATTATTTCAGAAGCAGGACAAACAATCTGACACAACTTGTCCTTGATTTGAGCAATGCGCTTGTCATCAATAGCGTGGAACGCAATGGAATTTCATTGTCTTATACCCACAGCGCTGATCAATTGCTGACCATTGACCTTGATAAAACATTGAATGAGGATGATTTCGATACACTCACCGTATCCTATGAAGGGACACCTCCATCCAATGGTTTCGGATCTTTTGAGATCGGTACGCATGCCGGCGTCCCGATTCTCTGGACTCTCTCAGAGCCATATGGCAACAGAGATTGGTGGCCTGGGAAACAAGATCTTATTGACAAGATTGATTCAATGGATATATATATTACTACACCCCTTGGTCAGCTTGCTGCAAGTAATGGTAAACTTATAAGCATAGATGAAGTAGGTGGTAAGCTTGTTCATCATTGGCGTCATCGTCATCCGATCTGCGCTTACTTGGTCGCACTTGCTGTTACAAATTATACAGCGTATGATCAATACGTGCCGCTACCAAATGGAGATTCAATTCATGTATTGAATTATGTTTATCCGGAGACTTTAACACAAAACGAGCAGGCTTTATTAAGTACTATAGATATCATGAGTTTCTATAATGAGAAATTTATTATTTATCCATGGGCTGATGAAAAATATGGTCATGCTCAGTTTGGCTGGGGTGGCGGACAAGAGCATCAGACCATGGCCTTTATGGGCGGATTCAACTTCGCTCTTATTTCTCATGAAATGGCACATCAGTGGTTCGGAGATAAAGTTACATGCGGCACATGGCATGACATATGGTTGAACGAGGGATTTGCGACCTATCTGGCAGGATTATGCCTTGAAGAATTCAGCCTCACACAATATTGGCCACAATGGAAGACTTCGACTTCCAATTCTGCTATGAGCGCTCCGGGAGGATCCGTTTATGTGGATGATACAACAAGTGTCAACCGCATATTCAGTGGAAGACTCAGTTACAATAAAGGTGCTTATGTTCTGCATATGTTGCGTTGGGTCATGGGAGACAATGATTTTTTTCAGGCTGTCCGCAATTACCTCAATGGCGCAGGTGACTTTGGTACTACTCCTGAATTTCAAAGCTATCTGGAAAATCAATCCGGTCTTGATCTGCACGAATTTTTAGCAGACTGGTACTATGGACAGGGTTATCCTTCATATCAATTAAAATGGTCTCAGCAGGCTGATTCCTTGATACTTACCCTTGGCCAAACACAATCTGACCCTTCAGTATCATTTTTTGAAATGCCGGTTCCCGTTCTTGTCAGATTGAATGGTGTTGATAATATTTTTGTTTTGAACCATACAAGCAATAATCAACGATTTTCAATTTACAGAGGAAATGCTTCAGTTGATTCTATTGGCATTGATCCTGATCTATGGTTGCTTTCTAAGAATAATACCATTGAACAAGTTATAACAGCAGTTGATGAAACTGATAAACAAAATAGTTTCGATGTATTCCCAAATCCGGCTCATGATTTTGTACAGATTAGATCTAAAGAGCCTGTCTTTTCGGTTGAGGTGATCGATGTCGCAGGAAGAAAATTTGAGGCACGTTTAGCAAATAATCGCATAGACCTGACTGATTTTAATCCGGGCATTTATACGTTTGTACTGATGGATGCAAATAAGAAAATTCTCGTTACGAAACGTATCATTTTGTTATAATTCAGGCTAGACCTTATATAAACCAAACATCTATGGCGTCTTGAGTCCGGCATACTTCGACCTGCTTCACTCAACCGTGTGCTACAGCTCAGTAACCGTCCGGCATCCTTTAATCCGGCATCGATTTTTTTACATTTACTTACCTAAATTGTCCTCTATGAAATTCCTCTCGATCATAATCGGATTCACTTTTTTCATTGGCTTTCATTCTTGTAAAAAAACAGGAATTCCTGAAACAGCAAAGACTCAGGATTCACTGGATTTATTCAACCCTGACTCCATTCACCCCGTACTCGGAAAGAAATTAGGCATATATGTGCCGTTTACACTGACGACAGATATGAGTATGTTGTCTGATTCTGAAAAGACGATACTTAAATTATTAATTGAGGCCGCGAAACAAATGGATGAATGTTTCTGGTATGAGGCATATGGAGATAAAAACAAATTAATGGATTCAATTAAAGATCCTGGCCTTAGTGCTTATGTTATAGCAAACTACGGACCCTGGGATAGACTGGATGGAAATAAACCATTTATTCCGGATACAAAACCCAAACCTGAAGGCGCAAATTTTTATCCTGCAGACATGACCAAAGCAGAATTTGAAGGTGTAAAAATCGATGACAAAAAAGGTATGTATAGTTTTGTAAGACGAAATGCTGAAGGCCAGCTTTATACAGTTCCTTATCACGAACAATTTAAAAAGCAACATGAACAGGCAGCAGTTTTATTAGATCAGGCTGCAGGCTTTTCCACTAGTAAAGGCTTATCCAATTATCTCAAATTGAGAGCCAATGCCTTGCGAACAGATGATTACCAGGCCAGTGATATCGCGTGGCTGGATATGAAAGACAATAAAATTGATATTGTCATAGGCCCAATTGAGACATATGAAGATCAGCTTTTTGGTTACAAAGCCACACATGAAGCCTATGTTCTTGTGAAAGATTTGGAATGGAGTAAACGATTAGCTCACTATGCTCAATTCCTTCCCGATCTTCAGGCAAATCTTCCGGTAAGTGCTGCCTATAAAAAAGAAACACCAGGTTATGATACGGATCTGAACGCCTATGATGTTGTCTATTATGCCGGCGATGCTAATGCAGGTGGGAAGACCATAGCTATCAATCTGCCAAATGATGAAGAAGTACAATTAAAAAAAGGAACACGTCGCCTTCAGCTTAAAAATGCGATGAAAGCCAAATTTGATAAAATACTGCTGCCCATCAGCAATGAATTGATTGATCCATCTCAGCGTCAGCATGTCACTTTTGATGCTTTTTTTGCCACAACTATGTTTCATGAAGTAGCCCACGGGTTAGGTATAAAAAGTACAATCACAGGCTCCGGCACTGTTCGCGAAGCATTGCTTGAGCAACATTCCGCTCTTGAAGAAGGCAAAGCAGATATCCTTGGCCTGTTCATGATTAAATATCTCCATGACAAAGGTGAATTGGAAGGCGATATGATGGATTACTACACCACATTTATGGCAAGCATTTTCCGTTCAGTTCGTTTTGGAGCGAGCGATGCACATGGAAAAGCAAATATGGTCCGTTTCAATTTCTTCGAAAATTATAAGGCATTTGACAAAGATGAGACTACAGGATTTTACAAGATCAATCCTGCGCAAATGGAAAAAGCTACGGAAGCCTTAAGTGATCTCATTCTTACCATTCAGGGCAATGGTGATTTAAAAGCAGCGGAAAAACTTATCAAAGAACAGGGCATTATTTCTCCTGACCTGCAGTCAGATCTTGACAAACTGGCGAAGAAAGGAATTCCGGTTGATGTTGTCTTCAGACAGGGAATTGATGTTCTAGGCTTATAAATGATATAAGATTTCTCAGCTCACTTAAAAAGGACAATTTTAATTGTCCTTCACCTTTGCTTAATTTTATGACAGATTATCAATTCCCTCTGGCTTTAGCCAGGGGTTGAAAAAGTGTCGCTTATCAATTGCCCCTGGCTTTAGCCAGGGGACGATAAAGAAGCTTATGAATTAATATAAATATTTTTGAACCCAGCTTTTCAACACATCATCATCGATCCGATGATCTGCTGCAAAAGAATGTATCTCCGTATTCATTCCTGTTTGCTCCAGCAATTTTTTCATGATCTGCATACTTTCTTTTTTCAGATATCGATCCATATCTCCGATGAAATAATGAGACATTATTTTTTCGAAATACAATCTTGAATGATCAAATGCAATATCATCTGGAATAGCTCCAGCCCACATCAATATATAATCTGCACGTGGATGAATCGTTGTCAACCACCTGATAAGCGTAGTGACCCCTTGCGAAAAACCAAAATAGATAATTTTGATATTTGGATTTTTATCCCATGAAAGCTTACTTCTCAGGGTTTCAAGAAAAAGTATATAATCAGCTATCTCATCTAATCTGTCTTCTTTCGTCATCCAATTTGCAGCAAGACGTTCGTGTATTTCATCAGTGTAGTACCTGTTCATTCCTTCAGGTACGATGACTAGGTTCTCACCGGGATCAAGAAATTCAAAGTGACGAATAAAATATTTTCCAAGTTCCCCATAACCATGCAGACATATCCACACGTATTTCGTTTCACTCGTGACAGTGCCATGCATAAAAAAGTGGCCTGTTTTCTCCGTCCTTATTTTATAATGCGAACCCACCCTTAAAATTTTTACTGATTACTGCTTACTGAATACTGGTTACTATTTTTTCGGTCTTCCAAATATATCCTTATCCTCTTTCCTGTTCTTTCGATCATCAGTCATCGGTGGCTCATCCATTTTGACATCAGACATCTTTTCCTTGTAAACCCATTTTCCGTTTTTTAAAAACCATCCTTCCATGCTTCCATCCGACACTACGAGGGCGCCACCAGAAGGTGATATTCCAGGTATGCTTTCCAGATGATCCTGTACAATAGCTTTTAACTCCGGATCATAAATCAATTGAACACTAGATACATCGCCATACGTCAGTATAAGCCTTGAACGATCCTTATCATTCCCAACAAAAAGTGGAACACCCAATTTTGGTTCATCTCCGTTAAGATCAAGGATATCCGCCACCTTTGTATTCATCTGTGAATCCTCAGCATTAAAGCCAAAAAGGACGTAATATTTCTTTCCATCACTTTGAAAAGGAATGATCTTGTAATAAAGACAGCCATACCAGGCATCAGGTGAATAAGTATTATAGCTTGACCCATTTACCCAGGGTCGGGTGTCCTTGAGTCGTACGATCCTTTCAGGCCATTGAATAAAACCTCCATATTGGTATTCATCATCAGATATACGCAGCTGCCATGTGACCACTCTGAAACCGTCTTCCTGTAAAACTGAAATCCAATGAATGCTATCCAGCGGAATATTATACGATCCTGGTTTGGTCAAAAGGGAGTCCAGAGCTGCCTCAAACTGATCATGGGCCTTAATTCTGTGACGGTCAAGGACAGCATTGACCATGACATCCGCGTTATAGCCAATATTTTCCAACAAAGTGTCGGTTGATGAGGTTTGTGCCTGAAGAAGGTTGAAAACCAGCCATAAAGACTGAAAGAGCATTAAACTACGTTTCATTGGTTTGATAACGGTATTCGGGTTTAAGTGATTGCATTTTTTATTGCCACTTAAAGATCCGTAAGACAAGAGAAATAACCCAAATGATTGATATTTAAAGCAAACATTTGGCATGAACTGGAAAACATATTAAGGACAAATTAGATACATTTGTGGTCCATGAACATCTTTAGGGGACTTTCAGCACTGCCGGAATTTAAAAATTCTGTTATCACCATAGGCAGCTATGATGGTGTTCACCTTGGGCACCAGAGACTCCTTAAACGTGTCCAGCAATTAGCCGAAGAAATCAGTGGTGTCGACATTGTCATCACCTTTCACCCTCATCCCCGCGAAATTGTATACCCGAAAGATGGCGATCTACAGATCATCACTACACTAAATGAGAAACTTGAATATTTCAGACGCTATGGAGTCTCAAATGTCGTGATCGTTCCTTTTACTATCGAATTTTCACAACAGTCCGCCCAGGAATACATAGAGAAGTTCCTTGTATCAAGGTTCCACCCCAGTTACATCGTCATTGGATACGATCACCGTTTTGGTTTGAATCGCGCTGGTGATGTCAGACTGCTGAACATGTATGGCCTTGATAATAATTTTAAGGTTGTCCAGATTGGCGAAGAAGAATTACGGGAGCATTCCATAAGTTCAACCCTGATCCGGAATTCAATCCTGGAAAATAATATTGAGCTTGCTAATGAGCTGCTTGGCCATCCTCTAATGATCAAAGGTCAGGTTGTAACCGGCAATCGATTAGGCCACCATATCGGATATCCGACTGCTAATGTACAGGTTACGGATTCCCGAAAACTTTTACCCCGCGATGGCATATTCGCCGCCACAGGAATACTTGATGGCATTGAATACCCCGGAATGCTTTATATCGGGTTACGCCCATCAATTGAATCAGCAACTCAGCATCGTGTAGAGATCCATTTGTTTGATTTTGACAGGCAAATCTACGATCAGGAGATCACCATCGAGATCTATAAATTCATCAGAGGAGATAGAAAATTTCCGACCATGGAAGGTTTAAAACAGGCCATGGAAGAAGATGAAGTAGCTGCAAGAAATTTTTTCAGACCCACTACAAGTGATCAGGCCAATGTTGCCACAGTGATCCTTAATTATAATGGCAAAGAATATCTGAGACGTTTTCTTCCATTCTTTAAATCAGTCAGATATAGCCATGAGAAAATATACATGGTTGATAATGCATCCGGTGATGGTTCAGTAAAGTGGATGAAATCAGCATATCCTGACATTGATTGTATTTCGCTTTCGCAAAACGCCGGATATGCAGGAGGCTATAATCAGGGATTGGAGAAAATAAAAGCAAAATATTACGCGATCGTTAATAACGATATCGAAATCACTCCGGAGTGGCTGAATCCAATCATTAAAATGATGGAAGCTGACCTTAGTATTGCTGCTGTTCAACCTAAAGTCATTTCTGAAATGAGACGTGGATATTTTGAATATGCAGGCGCTTCAGGAGGAATGATGGACAGCCTTGGATATCCTTTTTGCAGAGGCAGAATACTGTACAATACAGAGAGAGATACGGGGCAGTACAATGAACCTATTCAGATTTTCTGGGCTTCAGGTGCAGCGTTCGTTATCAGGAGCGAAGTATTTCACGAAGTCGGAGGATTTGATCCTGATTATTTTGCGCATCAGGAAGAAATTGATCTTGCCTGGCGATTGAAATTGAAGAATTATAAAATCGTTTCATGTCCTTCTTCGGTCGTATACCATGTAGGAGGTGGTACCCTCAATTATGACAAGCCTCAAAAAGTTTATCTTAATTTCAGAAACAATCTCATTACCCTGATGAAATATCTGCCTGCAGATGATGTAGTCATGGTATTGTTTATCAGGTGGATTCTGGATGGTTTGGCCGGGTTAAAATATGTCCTGCGTGGACAGTTTGGAAATATGTTTGCCATCGTCAGAGCGCATTTTTATATATACAGTCATTTACGAATGATATTACAAAAAAGAAAAAATGCAGGACTGCTTTATAAACGAAAACCATTGCCATACATGACCGGCGTATATCCGGGAAGTATCCTCATTGATTATTATATGAGATGGAAACGCAGATATAGTGATCTTTTTAACTCATGAAGGAAACAGCCGAGATTATTTTTCAGAACGAAACCATTCTGGCTGTCTACAAGCCTCCGGGATTATTAAGTGTGCCGGATCGTTACCAGGAAGAAAGGCCTTCTGTCTCCCAATGGTTGTTGTCGAAATATCCATTGGCAAGACCGTTACATCGAATTGATTTTGAAACAAGTGGCGTCTTACTTTTTTCCTTATTGCCGGATACTTTCGGTTGGTACAGTGATCAATTCGAGAACAGGATAATTTCCAAATTATATCTTGCGATAGTTGAAGGGCGATGCCAACAAGACGAAGGATTGATTGATCAACCTTTATACACTCAATCAAATGGAAAAGTGATTATTTCACAACGTGGTAAACCAAGCCAGACGCAATGGAAGCTTTTGGAAAGATTTCAAAACAATTCAGTGCTGGAAGTGAATCCACTGACAGGAAGAACTCACCAGATCAGGGTTCATCTTTCGTCTATCGGTCATCCTATTGTTGGCGATGAAGTATATGGTTCACAAGGACCTCTGTTCCTGTCTGCGCTAAAGGGACGTAAACGATTTAATCTGAGCAAGGATGCTGAAATTGAAAATCCGTTAATGGCCCGGACAGCTCTCCATGCCTCTAAAATAAGGTTTATTGATTTTATGTCTCAGGAGCCTGTCCTCATAGAATGTCCATTACCAAAAGACATGAACGTGACATTAATCAAGCTACGACAATATTCCTCTATCCAAAACCGGGTCATTTAAAAGTTAAAATCCGATGTCCTGATATGAATAAATAGTGAATTAAATTATATATGTTTACGCCCTGTTAACACATCTCAATGAAAGGAATTTCATTACCGGTTCTTATACTAATGACATTAGGTATGACAATAATGCATGCAGTATCCTGTAAGCAATCTACATCTGTAAAAGATGGAGAAAGATTGGCAAGCAGGGTGACGCCTCCTGAATGGTCTAAATCAGCTAATATCTACGAAGTCAACATCAGGCAATACACCCCGGAAGGCACTTTTGAAGCCTTCAGACAGAACCTGCCCAGACTTAAGAAAATGGGTGTAGACATTCTCTGGCTTATGCCCATTCACCCGATTAGTGTTCCAAAACGAAAAGGAACTCTAGGTAGCTATTATGCAGTGTCGGATTTCAGAGCCATCAATCCGCTTTTTGGAGATCATAAAGATTTTCAGCGCCTTGTAGATTCAGCTCACGCTCTGGACATGCATTTGATTATCGACTGGGTTCCTCATCATACCGGATGGGATCATCCCTGGATAAAAGAGCACCCTGACTACTATAATAAAAATGACAAAGGTGAAATTCGTGATCCGATCAATGAAGAGACCGGAGAGCCCTGGGGATGGACCGATGTAGCTGAACTCAATCTTTCAAATCCACAGATGAGACGACAGATCATTGATGATATGATCTATTGGATCATGGAGTATCATATTGATGGATTCAGGGTCGATCATGCACTTGGAGAACCTGCAGATTATTGGGATGAAGTAAGTAAAACTCTGGCCGGACTTAAGAAACCTTTGTTCATGCTTGCAGAAGGTGAAGAGCCATACCTACGTAATGATTCAAGTTTTGTGGCCGGATACGGCTGGAAGTTTCATCACATGATGAATGATATAGCACGAGGAGAAAAAAGTGTCACTCAATTAGATTCTATTCTCGCAGACGAAAGGAAACATTACACTTACGGTTACAACATGTATTTCACGAGCAATCATGATGAAAACAGTTGGGCAGGGACAGAATTTGAGCGCATGGGTGATGGAGTCAAAACATTTGCAGCATTGAGTTGTACAGTTGACGGAATTCCACTGATCTATAGCGGGCAGGAAGAACCATTAAAAAAACGTCTTGCTTTTTTCGAAAAGGATACAATTCCCTTTAAGAATTATGAATTTGCTTCCTTTTATGCTACACTATTTAATCTTAAACATAATAACAAGGCATTATGGAATGGCACCGATGGTGGATTGTCAAAAAGAATCAACACATCTGATCATGTCTATGCCTTTATGCGTCAGAAAGACGGAGACAGGTTTATAGGTGTTTTCAATCTTTCGAATAAACCTCAGTCTACAAAACTGGATGTGCCTGTAGAAGGCATGCATCTTGTTTTCGGTGACAAAGAAATAAACCTGGCGAAAGGAGCTGAAATATCCCTTGCACCCTGGGAATATTTTCTTTTCTCAAACAAATAATATGAAAGTCCATCTGTGGGCCATGGGTGCCTCTTCAGATGATTGGGTTTCGGAGGGCGAAAAATTGTATGTCAGGCGAATCGAAAGATATATGCCATTTGAATACAAATGCATCCAGCCTGGAAAAGGCAGTAGTGATAAACTCAAAGTCTTAACCGCTGAAGCAACCTGGCTCAAACAACAATTTGTTACCACACCATCAAAGGTGATTCTCCTTGATGAAAAAGGACCTCAGTTCACCTCCGAACAATTTTCTAAGCAAATGGAAAAATGGCGACAGGGATCTCATAAGCGCCTGGTCTTTCTCATTGGTTCGGCATATGGATACGACGACAGTGTTTATAAAATGGCTGGTGAGACGTTGGGCTTGTCATCTATGACCTTACCCCATCAAATCTGCAGATTAGTTTTTCTTGAGCAGATGTATAGGGCTTGTACTATCTTGAGGGGTGAGTCATATCATCATGAATAGTAGATCTTTTTATTTTCAATTAAACCATAATTAAGGATGGGCATATCCATCACCATCATCATTATACTATTCACCAGTTTTATCTCTTTCCAGGGGTTTAACAAGTATGTCTTCATTGATAAGCTGAAACATTCGCCTTCGCGTGAATCAGCTTACAAGGAATATTATCGGATGTTGACATCAGGATTTGTACATGCAGACTGGACTCATTTATTGGTCAATATGTTTGTCTTGTACAGCTTCGGTGAATTTATTGAGTCCTATATAGTTTCAGAATTTGGTAAACCATGGGGCAGCGTGATTTTCCTCGTATTGTATCTTCTTAATATTATCCTTGCCAATATTCCTACTGCCATCCGTCATAAACATAATCCATCCTTTTCCAGTATTGGAGCTTCAGGAGCAGTGAGCGGAATTATTTTCATTTTTATCCTGCTCCGTCCTTGGGCAACATTACAATTATTCTTTTTTATTCCTCTACCTGCTATTGTAGTGGGTGTAGGCTATTTGATTTATTCTTCATGGGCAGTTAATAAAGGGCATGGAAGACTTGATCATTCAGCACATTTTGCAGGCGCAATATCCGGCATGATGATGATCATTCTGTTAAGAAAAGAAATCATCTTCGATTTTTTCCACAGCCTGATTCATGATTTTCCCCTGCGATAAATAGATAAGTGGCTAAAGCCAACTAGGTACTGCATCCCATTCCACTGGCTAAAGCCAGTGGCAATTGAGATGTTTTATCTTACGATGACTATTGAAATTATTTATTTCCTCTTGGCCAAAGCCAGCTGATAATGAGATGCTTTATCTTATTATGACAATTGAAATTATTTTAATTCCCCCTTGGCTTTAGCCAGGGGATAGGCTATTGAAAAAAAAATTCCGGCTTTAGCCATCAGCAAGATCCCCTATCAAAGCATAAACGGATATCTGTAATCCTTAGGTGGATCAAAATTTTCTTTAATCGTCCTCGCAGAAACCCATCGATACAAATTCAACACACTACCTGCTTTGTCATTCGTTCCTGATGCTCTTGCACCTCCAAAAGGTTGTTGGCCAACGACCGCACCTGTAGGTTTATCATTTATATAAAAATTACCCGCAGCATGCTTCAACTTATCTGTTGCGAGTCCAATAGCAGCTCTGTCCTTAGCAAAAAATGCACCTGTCAGCGCGTAAGGAGATGTAGTATCAACAATACTCAATACCTTTTTAAAATCTTCATCAGGATAAACATAAACTGTCAGCACAGGACCAAACAATTCATCGCACATCGTGACATAGTTTGGATCATTGACCTGGATGACAGTAGGTTCTATAAAATAGCCTTTACTTTTATCAAAACCTCCACCGGCAATTATTTTTACGCCCTTGTCTTTCTTAGCCTGCGTTATATATCCTGTTATTTTATCAAATGCTTTTTCATCTATCACCGCATTGATAAAATTTTCAAAATTTTCAGGTGAGCCCATTTTCATGCTGGCCAGATCTTCAATTAATTTCTTCTTAATAGCAGGCCATAATGAAGACGGAAGATAAGCTCTACTGGCGGCAGAACATTTCTGTCCCTGGTATTCAAAAGCTCCACGTGCTAACGCAACAGATACAGAATCTGCTTCTGCTGATGGATGTGCAAGCACAAAATCTTTGCCACCTGTCTCCCCTACTATTCGTGGATATGACTTGTACAATGCAAGATTATTTCCTATCGTTTGCCACAATCTTCTGAATATTCCCGTACTACCTGTGAAATGCAATCCGGCAAAATCCGGATGATTAAAAATCACTTCTCCTGCTACCTGTCCTTCAACAAATACAAGATTGATCACTCCATCAGGCAACCCCGCTTCAATCAAAATCTCCATGATGACAGCTGCTGAATATATCTGTGTCTCAGCAGGTTTCCACACCACCGTATTTCCCATCAATGCAGGTGCACATGGAAGATTACCTGCTATAGATGTAAAATTGAAAGGTGTCAATGCAAATACAAAACCCTCCAATGCACGATATTCCATCCGATTCCATGTCATCGCCGGACTGATCGGCTGCTGATGGTAAATATCAACCATAAATTGAGCATTGAATCTGAGAAAATCACAGTACTCAACGACGCTATCAATTTCCGCCTGATATATATTTTTACTCTGCCCTAACATCGTGGCTGCATTCATCCTGGCACGATAGGGACCTGCAAGTAAATCTGCGGCCTTCAGAAATATTGCAGCCCTGTCTTGCCACGGCATATTTTCCCATGATGGTTTTGCCTTTAATGCCGCCTGAATAGCCTGCTTTACATGTGCACTGCCCCCTTTATTATATCTCCCCAGAATATGCTTGTGATCATGTGGTGGCCTGATTGCTTTTTTCTCATTGCTCAATACTTTTTTACCACCGATATACATTGGGATGTCCGGTGATTCGCTTTTCATCTTCCTGATCATCGCTACTAATT
>JBATMM010000563.1:0-4593 GCA_049289835.1 Saprospiraceae bacterium
TTGGATTTAAAGTTCATACGGATGCCGCCATGGGCCCGGGGATGCGCTGGCTCACAGTCACTGCTCCCGAACAACCTGATCTTGAAATTACGCTTATGGCGATTGACGAAGGAATGATGTTTAAAAAAGAAGCAGCTGAGCAAATGAGGGAGCTCGTCAGGAATGGCACTTTCGGCTTTGGCGTGTTTGAATGCAATGATTTGCTGGCAACTTATGAGGAGTTAAAAGCAAAAGGTGTTGAGTTTACAAAAGCCCCAAAGAAAGAATTCTATGGGTTTGAAGCCTTATTCAAGGATGATTCTGGCAATTGGTTTTCCCTGGGCGAAAAGGAAAAATGATTCGCAAAACTGAGTTTTTCAGACACTCCACTTTTTGCCTATTGCATTTTGCTCTTTGCCTATTGCTCATTGCTTATTGCCTATTACTCTTTGCCTATTGCTCATTGCCTATTGCCTATTGTTCTCCCTTTAAACTTCATTAACAAGTGGATCAATACTATGGACATGTCGGTCTTACGTTAAGTCTGCACTACAGTCTATTGACTTTACGTAATCAGAACAAATTGTGAATCGAATCTTCAGCATATTTCTCTTAGTTTATTATGCAGTCGGCACGCTCTGCCTTCCGATGGGAGACTTTTCGAGTTTACAGGATGTACCGGCAATGTACCGCTATTGCAAATCCACCGAACAACCGGGAATGAGCATTTTCGGTTTTGTCACCGGGCACCTGCTCAATATCGATGGAATGTCTGATGTAAGAGATCATCATGACACACAAAAAGCACATACGACCCCACCCAAACATCATCAGCATGTCAAGGTCTTTGGCGTTCTAACATTTGCTGTACACCCCGCTCCAAAGCCTACTATTCAGTTGATTCAGACTGAAAACATTACTGATGAGTTCTATTTATCAGATTATGTAACTGATATATTCCATCCACCTACTGTTTAATGGTCTTTTTTCTAATTGCCGTATACCATGTGTATCCGGTTGTCATTCCTTTATAACCATTAAACTCAATAAATCATGAAAAGTAAATTCTTCATGCTTATCTGTGCTACATTACTATGTGGTGCCATAAGCGCTCAAAAAATAACACTTGATAAAGTTCCTGCTCCTGTTGCATCCGCTTTCAAATCCAAATATCCTGCCGTGACGCACGCCAACTGGATGATGGAAAATGGTGGAAAGAATTATGCAGCTGAATTTATGGTCAATACCTCCCGACAAACAGCATCATTCAACCCTGCTGGAGGCTGGCTTAAAACAGACACTTCCATTAAAGCCACTGAAATCCCATCTGTAGTAAAGGAAACCATCACGAAACAATTTACAGGCTATACGATCGGATCGGCAAGCAAAATGGAAAATGCTGATCATGGAACCGGATTCGATGTAGAACTTGCCAAAGGAAAAGATGTCGTTGATGTCACTCTTTCTGCAAAGGGAGTGGTGATGAGCCAGGAACCCCGTCAGGCCGAGCCCGTGAAAACGAATTAAGTATCCTTTTTAGTTACATGTTAGATTGAACAGTGAAGGAGCCTCGTGCTCCTTCATTGCTTTTTATTGTAGATTAAGCAGATTTCACAGACGTATTTTACCACAGATTACCCGGATTTCGCAGAAGTATTTTACACAAAAAATGTCTGCACATTAAATGTAATTGCTACCAAATTAAATTTTCGAAATTGATTGTTAATTGTTTCTCCGGCATTCGCCATTAAATTATTTACCTTAGATTTTATCTGAACCACGCCATAATTTTTAGCGTTTAGTAAAATTCAATATTTAGGCAAATGGAATTTATTGATTATTATAAAATACTCGGCCTTGACAAGAAAGCGACGGAAGCTGATGTCAAAAAAGCCTACCGTAAGCTTGCCCGGAAACATCATCCGGATCTGAATCCGAATGATACATCTGCCAAACAGAAGTTTCAGCAAATCAATGAAGCCAATGAAGTGCTCAGCGATTCCACGAAAAGAGCCAAGTACGATAAATATGGTAAGGACTGGATGCACGCTGAAGAATTCGAAAAGCAACGACAACAACAAGAACAGTATCAGAAACAATACGGCCAAAGCAGTGGACGCCAGAGGACGACCGGATCTTTTGAAGACAGCGATTTTTCAGATTTTTTTGAATCTATGTTCGGAGGCGGAGGCTTTGGTGGACGTCAGGAATCCGGAGGAAGAACCACAGATCCTTTTAATAGAAGAAGTAGCAGCCAATCTAAATACAGGGGTCAGGATTTCAATGCAGAAGTTCAACTCACCTTAAGAGATGTTTTTACGACGCAGAAACAGACGCTTTCAGTCAATGGCAAAAATATCCGCATCACTATTCCGGCAGGTATTGAAAACGGACAGACGATCAAAATCACCGGCCATGGTGGACCAGGTGCTAATGGCGGACCAAACGGAGATCTGTATATAAAATTTTCAATCACGAATGACACGCCCTTTAAAAGAGAGGGATCTGATCTTTACACGGAAGCGAACCTGGATATTTATAATGCCATTCTCGGCGGTGAAATGACCCTTGATACATTTGACGGAAAAGCCAAACTTAAGATCAAACCGGGAACACAAAACGAAACAAAGGTCAAGCTAAAAGGGAAAGGTTTCCCCGTGTATAAAAAAGAAGGCGAGTTCGGTGATTTATATGTGACGTACAAAATAAAAGTCCCAACCAATCTGACAACTAAAGAAATAGAATTGTTCAGCCAATTATCCAAACTGAGAAAAGATGGCCACTAAAAATATCATATCCGTCGACCAGTTTTGTCAACATTATGGAATTGATGTATCTTTTATTAATTCCCTTATTGAACACGGACTGACAGAGATCACCATCGTCGAAAACATTTCATACATCCCCGGCAAACAAATCAAAGAAATTGAACGGATGATGCGGATGCATTACGACCTTGACATCAATATGGAGGGGATTGAAGCGATATCTCATCTTCTTCACCGGATGGACAGTCTGCAGAAAGAATTAAATACATTTAGAAACAGATTGACATTTTACGAATCCCATCGTTCCTGATTAGTATAAAATATCTATACGGATCATCCTGGCTAATGGAAGGGTAACCCTCAGCCTGTTACCTGCTATCTTTTCACAGTACAACCTTTTTTTCTTCATGTTCATTAAGATTGAGTCCAATCTGAAAACTTTCCGCTTGAATTTCTGTCTACCTTGGATCAATAGCAAATCGTAATGGAGAAATTTGATGTAGTGGTTATCGGTTCGGGCCCTGCCGGTGCTACTACTTCAAGGTATGCTTCTTCGAATGGTTTGAATGTATTGATGCTTGACAAACGGCAGGAGCTCGGTGCACCTGTACAATGCTCAGGTGCTGTAAGCAGTCATGCTCTTGATGACAATTCCGTTCCATTCAGCGAAGAATATATTGAAGCCCCCATATTTGGATTCGATATCTACAATCAGGAAGGAAATAATCGCCGGATTGATTATCGAAAACTCAAACCTGAAATATATGGAAACGAAAATGGTAAAACACCACTCGGTTACGTAGTATTCCGCCGGCGGTTTGATCGATATCTGATGACACTTGCAGAAAAAGCAGGTACTAAGGTTTTACTTAAAGCTGAAGCCAAAGGATTCGAAAAATTAAATGACGATGTGATCGTACACTTCAAACATTTCAATGAAAATATTAGTGTGTCGACAAAAGTTATTGTGGGCGCAGATGGATTACAATCCCTGGTGGGAAAATGGGCAGGATTAAAAACGCATTTGAATTACAACGAACTGGCGAGTTGTCTACAGTTTGTAGTCGATGGTGTCAGTGTCGATGGTTTATTGGAAATAATAACAGGGCATGAATGGGCGCCCGGAGGATATGCCTGGGTATTTCCAAAAGGTCATGGCTACGCAGAAATCGGACTAGGTGTGATCGCTTCGATGACAAAGCATAATGCACAATGGCATCTGGATCATTTTATGAAAAATTCTTTTTTCAAAGAACGATTCTGTGATGCAAAAATCCTGGAAGTTCAGGGTGGAGGTGTTCCTCTTTCCCATCCGCTTAAAACACAGTTTGCTGACAATATGATCCTTGTAGGTGATGCAGCGAGGCATGTCAATCCTATCACGGGTGGCGGGATACACACTGCATTGAGTGCCGGAAAAATAGCCGGTGAATTCCTCGGAGAATTTATAAAATCCGGTAAAAGGGCCAGTGCTGAACATCTCAGCGCTCATCAGGATAAATGGATGAACATCATGGGAAAGAAAATGTGGGAATTATATGAAATCAAATCCCGCATATTCAAAACTGATAATATTGAAGAAAGAAATTCAGCCCTGTTCAACACCATGTCTGAATATTTCAGTCCCAATTCACCATTTAAAAAAATCTAAAATGGGAAAAGGAGATGCTGTACTTTTTTCCATTTCATGGAATGCGTGTATCCAATGCGGGGTTTGCATCGCTATATGTCCTCAGGAACTTCCTTTTATAAGTGATTTCGAGACTATAGCAGTACATGTCCCTTGTGCTATTGCCTGTATGATATGTGAGACGATTTGTCCGGTTTCCGCGATTACGAGTGAGAG
>JBATMM010000564.1:0-1579 GCA_049289835.1 Saprospiraceae bacterium
TGTCTGTATCTGTGCGGCGAAAATTATCCTCGCTTGCGCATTTCTTCAAATGGATGAGGAGATCCGGTCACATGACCCACAATCCGATTCTTAAAGTGCAGTTGCCCAAAAAACCTGATCGTCTACCAGTTTCAATCCCTGAACCGGTGCTTAAGAGGTTGTGGAATTCAATTGAAGTTCATGCAGAAAAGAATTTCAGCGAATTGAGGGATCAGGCCATAATCTCACTGCTTTATGGATCCGGATTGCGACGAAGTGAATTGATCAATCTCAAAGGGACTGACATAGACCCTGACCGGAATATGTTGAGGATTACCGGGAAAGGTCGTAAATTCAGACAGGTGCCCATCAGTACTGAGGTAGTGAAGTTGCTTCAAAGACTTGAAGAACTTAATCTTGAATTGTGGGCATTAACGAAAGAAGACCGGGT
Organism: Saprospiraceae bacterium; assembly: GCA_049289835.1. Taxonomy (GTDB): domain Bacteria; phylum Bacteroidota; class Bacteroidia; order Chitinophagales; family Saprospiraceae; genus Opimibacter. The sequence continues at coordinate 431 of JBATMM010000564.1, forward strand.
AATTCTGACAGACAATGGTAAACCTTGTTATCCAAAATTCGTTCATAATAGGGTGGTAGCCATGTTAGGAACAGTGACAACAGCTGAGAAAAAAAGTCCGCACATATTGAGGCATTCGATGGCTACACATTTGATGGATCATGGAGCAGAACTTAATGCAGTGAAAGCTATTCTTGGGCACTCCAGCCTTGCTGCGACACAGGTTTATACACACAATTCTATCAGCAGGTTAAAAGAAGTATACAGACAAGCGCATCCTACATCGAAACTTAAATCGTAGAGAGGATGGAGCTGACATATCATATTATAAACCGAAAACAAATGAAGATTATGAAGATTATCACTACAGCGATTCATTTTGATGCCGATCAGAAACTGCTTGATTATATCCAGCGTAAGACATCGAAGCTCGACCAGTTTTTTGACAGGATCATTGACGCACATGTTTATTTGAAGTTGGAGAATTCAGGCCAGGTGAAGGATAAGATCGTGGAAATGAAGCTGAATGTCCCCGGAGATGTATTGATGGCCACTGAAATAAGTAAAACCTTTGAAGCGTCTGCGGATGCTGCTGTGGATAACATGAAAAGACAACTTAACCGATATAAGGAAAGGATTCAGGAGAAAAGCCACGATGAAAATCCGCTGTCTTCCTAGAAAAATATTGGAAGTTAATCACCATAAATCTTAGAATAGTTTTATCTTTGCATTCGCTTTCGGGGAAAGCCCTGGAAAAGTATATGTAATTCATTGGTTTACAGACAGATATTAACAAATATTGAGGTCTCGAAGGATGAATTGGCTTACATGAAATTTGATAGGTGAATGTAACTTTCGCTACTTCCTGTTTGATCAAAGGATTTAATTACGCGGCCTTCACGATGACCGCGGAGAACACTTTTGAAGAATCATCAGATTGTTATCGGCACATCTTCATTTGCCAGTGTAGCTCAGTTGGTAGAGCAGCTGATTTGTAATCAGCTGGTCGGGGGTTCGAGTCCCTCTACTGGCTCTTACATGATCAACAGAGAAGCGTTTGAACATGTACGTAGGGAGTGCGCCGGAGTAGGAGAGCCGGGCCAGACTGTAAATCTGGTGTCTTTGACTGAATAGGTTCGAGTCCTATCACTCCCACTTTGATGTAAGAGA
>JBATMM010000565.1:0-1767 GCA_049289835.1 Saprospiraceae bacterium
ATTTTATTGATTTTCATAAGGCATTCTTTTTCCGTGACAGTGAACACTATTATGCTTTTCTGAGTGATTACGGACATTACATTTCCCCAGTGGATAATATAGTATGGACTCCTCTTGAGACCACACAAACCGGGAGCGATTATCTTGTCCATGATAACGTAGTGTATTTGGGGGGTGAGGGAATGTATGCTTCAGAAATTCTTGATCCATTCATTACAAAAACAAACGAACCTTCATATCCAATTTCGATTTCGGTTTTCCCTGTTCCGGCAAAAGATTTTTTAAATATTAGCCTGAACGAACACGAATTTTCCGGAACGATTCATTTTCTACTTTATGATGCAAACGGAAGGCTTGTAAAATCATTGATTTCAGAACCTGGTCCAAATATCATGATGAACATCCGCGATATATCTCCCGGTATTTATTTCCTGAAAGCTCAGACATCCGGCAAGATTGGTGTTGTAAAAATTGTGAAACAATAAACCTTCTGCTCTTGAAAAAAAGTTTTTTACTGTTATTCTTAACCTCATTTTACTTCCATGTTAATGCTCAGGACATCTGGGATCTCGTGCCTGAATTTCCGAAAGGCTGTTACAGTGATCAGGATAGTTTTATTTGGAAAGTCAATGAAGCACAGGAATTCTTATCTGTAGAATATTACAGGCGGGCAGAAATTAATGAAGCCTTTCTTTCCGGTATTCCTGATTCTGATAGTTATAAATATACGCTCAAATACTTATCCACCCATCCTGTCTCTCCTGAAGAATTTGCTCAGGATCAACTTAGTTCCATTTCTAAAGGAAACAAACTGATGCAGGAAGACATCAGTTTAGACAAAGAGCTGCTTTCATTAATTTCCAATTACCAAAATGTGCTTAAATCACTTGATTTAATCCGGATTAATATGAGAATAATTAAACAAGCTGGTCAATCAGACACTTCCGGTTTGACTCAATATAATACTCTCAGGTTGCTTTATAATCGTGGGTATGAGGATTTGTTCAAGGAATATTTTGTCAGCGAAGATGCTGTTTTTCATAAGTGGTTAAAGAAAAATAAATTTCATGTGATGGAGGAAATGAATTATTTTGAACAATCAGAAATTCTCCAAAAAGAAATTTATGACCTCACAGATTATCAACCAGCTGAGTCGTACCGATTAATCTCAGATTATCTTGATCAATGCAGATCCATATTCGCACAGCGAAAATTTAGTCCCGCGAAATAGGTTTATTCTCTCACTTCTCTCACTTCTCTTACTGTCTTGCTGTCTTACATTCTTACCTTCCTATACCAGATAGTAAATCAATCCAGCCCCAATCAATCCCGTAACACCAACCAACATAGTCATCACCGTCCATGATCGAAAAGTCTGCTTCTCTGTCAACCCGAGATATTGTTTCACAAGCCAGAAACCACTGTCATTGACATGCGACATAAACGTAGCTCCACTCCCAATGGCAATCACAATGCATGACAGTTGTAGTTCACTTAATTCCAAACCGGTAAGAAACGGTGCCGTCAATCCTGCGGAAGTGATCATCGCCACAGTGGCCGATCCCTGAAGAACCCGCATAAGTGCCGCAATAATAAATCCAAAAAAGAATACCGGTATACCCTGTGAAGTCATCGACCTGGCTAGCATTTCGCCACTGCCCGTATCGACAAGCACTTGTTTGAACACTCCACCAGCTCCGATAAGCAAAAGGATCATACCCACAGGTGTCAACGATCGTGTCGTGATTTCCAAAAGTTTTTCACGAC
>JBATMM010000566.1:0-2954 GCA_049289835.1 Saprospiraceae bacterium
CACCTGGATAGATTGGATCGTAGAAAAAAAACCTAACGTGTTGATCACATTAGGTGCAGGAGATCTGGATAAACATATTCCTGAATTGATCAGGAGACTTTATAAAAATGATTAAAGGAAATAAGCAACGTATCAAAACCTTCATGTGGCTCGTCTTACTGGCCGCGCTCACGGGTATTACACTCATGGCAGCGCAGTTCAGGTCAGAAGAAGTCATCAATGATGTACAGGCTGAGGTGCAATTGCTTGATAAAGGAAATAACCTGATCCTGCCGGATGACATCGTAAAGACGGTGGTGAAGAAATTCGGTCCGCTGAAAGGTATAGCGATTGACCAGGTGGACATGCGCAGTATTGAGGAGTTCCTTTCTACAAGTCCGTATGTGAAAGACGCGGCAGTATTTCTGGGTGCGAATAAAACACTGACACTTTCGATTCGTCAGCGCATGCCGGTCATGCGGATTGTGGACAATCATGGTTCGCACTGGTATGTCGATGCGGACACAGTACGGATGCCTGTGTCAAGAAATTTTACAGCAAGAGTGCCGTTGGTCAATGGTGATTTTCCGGTGACAAATGATGTGAAGACATGGCCGATCAATTCGCTTTTTGATATCGCATTGATGTTGCAGGATGATGAATTTATGGGTTCGCTGATCGATCAGATCTATTTTGAATCCAATGAAAAAATATGGTTAGTTCCACGATTGGGTCCATCAAAGATCCTGATTGGAAATACCAAAGATCTTGAAGACAAAGTAGAGCGTCTCACGAAATTTTACAAGAAAGCACTCCCCAGCACCGGGTGGGATACATATGCATACGTTGATACGCGATTTGCCGGGCAGATCGTAGCTAAAAGAAGATTAAACCAATAAAATTTTATCCTCATGAGGTACAAAGAAATGCAAAAGTCCAAAACAGTCGTCGCACTTGACATCGGAACGACAAAGATTTGTGTCATGGTTGGCCGGAGAAATGAATATGGAAGCATTGAAATTCTCGGTGTCGGTAAAGTGGCATCTGAAGGAGTCCGTCGCGGCGTGGTAGCTAACATTGACAAGACTGTCCGGTCCATAGAAGAAGCAGTCATACAGGCAGAGAAAAGTGCAGGTATGGAAATCCTTGAAGTCTATGCAGGCATCGCCGGTCAACATATCAAGAGTCTGCAGCACCAGGGAATTCTGACGCTGGCTGATGCTGATAAGGAAATCACTAAGTCAGATCTGCAGACGCTGTTGGATGATATGTACAGACTTGCATTACCTCCGGGAGATAAAATATTGCACATCCTTCCACAGGAATATACCGTCGATGATGAAGAAGGTATCCTTGATCCTGTAGGTATGTGTGGACATAGATTGATAGGGAATTTCCATGTCGTCACAGGACAATTATCTGCGCATAAAAATATTGAGCGATGTGTTGAAAAAGCAGGACTCAAGGTAGCCGACTTTGTGCTTGAACCCATTGCATCAGCAGCAGCAGTGTTGAGTGAAGAAGAGAAAGAAGCAGGTGTTGCATTGGTTGATATCGGAGGTGGTACTACAGACATCACAATATTCCAGGAAGGCATCATCAGACATACAGCAGTGGTCCCATTCGGAGGAGATGTCATCACAGCTGATATCAAAGAAGGATGTACGGTGATGTATGAGCAGGCTGAGAAACTGAAGAAAAAATTCGGATCAGCATTAGCAGAATGTATTGTTGACAATCGCATCATCACGATTCCGAGTTTTAATGGAAGAGATTATAAGGAAATTTCAGAAAAGAATCTGTCACTTATTATTCAGGCAAGGATGGAAGAAATTCTTGAACTGGTCAGAGTAGAAATTAAGAAATCAGGATATGAGCGTAAACTGATCGGAGGAATTGTATTGACAGGTGGTGGAGCGTTATTGAACAAAGTTGATCTCCTTGCGGAATACAGAACTGGTATGAGCGCAAGAGTTGGATTGCCTATCGAACATATAGCGTCAAGACAACGTGATGATGTATCAAGTCCAATATATGCTACTGCTATTGGTTTGATCATACATGGATTAGCTGCTCCTGAAACAGAAGAGGAAGTTGCAACAAATAATATGATTGCTACAAAAACAACAGAGCCTGTGAAGGAGAAAGTAGCCGTCACAACGATGAGTGAAGAAACACCAGATAATCACAAAGATCGAAACGGGCCAAAATGGTTTGATAAGATCCTTGATAAAACAAAGGAGTTTTTCGAAGCTACACCTGATCAGGACTTTCTCTAGTCATACACATATCACGAACAAATTATTACCCATAATCTAAAATTCAGACAACATGTTATTCGATATACCAAAAGTAGAAAAGAGCATTATCAAGGTCCTTGGTGTAGGAGGCGGCGGAAGCAATGCTGTATCCTATATGTATAAACAAGGTATCTCAGGTGTGGATTTTGCTATCTGCAACACAGATAATCAGGCGATGGAAACAAGTCTTGTGCCGGTGAAAATTCGTCTCGGCCCGGAACTGACAGGTGGACGAGGTGCAGGTTCGAGACCGCAAATGGGCAAGCAGGCATGCATTGAATCTATTGATGACATTCGTGATTTTATACTTGATGGTACCAAGATGTTATTCGTCACTGCAGGCATGGGTGGTGGAACCGGAACAGGTGCGGCGCCTATCATAGCAAAAGCTGCACGTGAAGCTGATATTCTTACTGTAGGAATCGTCACTCTTCCTTTTACATTCGAAGGAAGCAGGAGAAAACGCCAGGCACTTGAAGGTTTGGAAGAAATGAAAAATAATGTAGATGCACTCATCGTGATCTCGAATGATAAGCTAAGAGATATACATGGCGACCTGAAATTGTCTGATGCATTCAGCAGAGCAGATAATATTCTGACAACAGCTGCAAGAGGTATAGCTGAAATTATCACGATGCCGGGCTATGTCAATGTTGATTTTGAAGATGTCAATAC
>JBATMM010000567.1:0-12604 GCA_049289835.1 Saprospiraceae bacterium
AATCCCAATTCAAACCTCCACTCTTTGTACTGATCCCATTAGCATCAACAGGAGTCTCAAGCACAGCTCCTCCACGCATAGTGTCCTTGCTGAATTCATATGTAGTCCACAACTTAGAACTCGAAGAGCCGATCGCCAGGATCAAACCAATCAATAAAATTCCGGAAGCAATAGCAAAAGATGAAAGTTCTTTTCTCCTGATGGCAAGCCCAAAGGCCATGATGACATATAAGATCATAAAGAGTCCGATATAATATGTCATCTGTACATGATTATTATAGAGACTCAATGCCATACCCACAGCAAACACTACTCCACCCATGATATATTTTTTCTGGTAAGCCAGGATTCCACCTGCTATCACATACGAGCTATAGACGACAGTCATGAACTTACTCATGTGGCCTGTCTCGTATAGGGAAATCTGATTAGTCGTAAGTCCAAAAGCCACTGCACCCAGCATGGCAGGCCAATGTCCGGCGCCAAGGCATAAAAGCACGATATAACAACCAAGCATAGCCGCTAAAAAGTATCCTATAGGCCGACTTATAAACAATTGGTGAACCTTGTCTACCCATTTGATCAGGTTATTATTTTGCGGCGCACTGATCTGATATGTCGGCATACCTCCAAACATCGAATTGGTCCATAAAATAGGCCTGTGCAATTTCTCCTGGTAAGTGAGGGATTCATGTGCCATCGCCCTACCGCTCATGATATCAGATTGTTGGAGGACTTTGCCCTGGAGTTGGGGCAAAAAATACATTACACTGAGAATCAGAAAAAAGAGTACAGCCATGAGAGGTTGTATCAGTTTGCCGCCATATATCTTTTTCATCGTCCTGCTTTAATTCGTGGCCACAAGATAATTCTTATTCTATGGGGTAAGTAATCAGCAATTGGCCGGTTTTTACAGGCAGAACTGTCCATTTTCAGCCGTTTTGGTAATAAAAAGCAAATACTCCTACGAATTGGCACTCACCGGGATAAATACCTGGATACCCTTACCTTCAGACCTTTTCAGAACCTTATCTTGTACCCTGATGAGGGATCTTCGATGCATATGCCAATTTCTATTCGTTTTACTCACATTCCAGCACGCTTTGGCTCAGCAAAAAATTGACTGGCAGGGACACCGTGGATGTCGTGGACTGATGCCGGAGAATTCAATGCCCGCATTCCTAAAAGCTGTCGAATTGGGTGTTACAACGCTTGAGCTTGATGTAGTGATTTCTAAGGACGGACAAATTGTAGTTTCGCATGAACCGTGGATGTCTTCTAGAATATGTTCTCATCCTGATGGATCGCCAGTGACTAAAGCTGAAGAAAAAAGTCTCAACCTGTACCGGATGAATTATGATGAAATACAGAGTTTTGACGGCGGTAGTCGTGGCAATCCTAACTTCCCCAGCCAGGTGCAGGTAAGAACCGTGAAACCGACACTCAAAATGGTTTTTCGTTCTGTTGAAATATTTGCCGCTGAAAATAAATACCGACAACCCAGGTACAATATTGAAATCAAATCTGAACCAAAGGGTTACAATGTTTATAATCCTGAACCAAAAGAATTTGTTTCGATTGTCCTCTCCGATATTAATCGCCTGGGAATGGCCAATCGCGTAACGCTTCAATCATTTGACCTCAATGTCCTGGAAGAGTTGCATAAGATTTCTCCTCGTGAATTTTATATTTCATATCTCGTTGAAAAAGGAAAAAATCTGAAAAAAAATCTTCAAAAGCTTTCTTTCAAACCAGATATCTATAGTCCTGATTTTAAGACTCTGACAGAATCAACGATTAAACAAGCTCACGCTTTGGGTATAAAGGTGATTCCATGGACAGTGAACACGAAAGAAGAAATTGAACAACTTATCGGATGGGGTGTTGATGGTATCATTACGGATTATCCGGATTTAGCCACGGCAGCAGGAGTCACTATGCAATAGACTGATGAAAAAAATAATACTTCTTCCGATTATTTTCTTCTGTCTGGCACATCTGTTCGGCCAGGTTATTTACCTCAGCTCCACGAACAACCGCATCTACCGATTAAACATCGTGACATGTAATTACACACAGATAGTTCAATTGGGCCGTGGCATAACGGATATTTCTTTTCATCCGGATGGAACTTTATATGGTGTTGATTCAGGTGGAAATTTATTTAAAATCGACACCTTAACCGGGGCTACTACAAATGTGTATCAATTTAACAGCGCCGGCCAACGATTCAATTCCCTCACCACCTCAGCCACTGGTATTCTATATACAACAGGTGATTTAGGAGAATTATTTTCTTATGATAAGTCATCAGGTACAGGCACATTCCTGGGCATAATAGGGTTCAGGGCTACAGGTGATCTCACATTTTATAAGGGTCAACTATATGCAGCTGCACAAAATCATAGGATCATTCTGATTGATTTAAATAATCTGGCGAATAGTTCTATCGCTGTTGAACAAAACATCCCTGGTGAAATTTTTGGCATCGTTTCTTACGCCGAAAGTTGTGACAGTATAAATTGTTACGCGATTTCAAGTGGATTTTCTGACATCTATGAGATCAATTTCACAACCAAATCTCTGCAGATAGTCTGTAACCTCAATATTCGGATTGGCGGAGGCGCCAGTACGTATGAATTTTTTGGATCTGCTCCGATCATTTATAATGGTGTTTCGAATATCAATCCGACGTGTAGCAATGATGATGGCTCTTTTACCGTAAATGTCACCGGTGGCATAGCTCCATTGAAATATTCGGTGGATGGAATAAATTTCCAGGCATCAAACACATTCAGCAATTTACCCGGAGGCAGCTATCAATTCATCGTCAGTGATGCCAACGGATGTACGATCATAGAAGATGTAAGCTTAATTGCTCCGTCTGGGCCTGTCATTGAGAATGTAGCCATAGTGCCAAGTACATGTGGCAGTTCGAATGGAGAAATTGATGTATCTGTCAATGGTGGCAATGGCATGATTGGTTATTCAATTGATGGGCTGAGTTATCAGTCGTCGCCTGTATTTTCCAATTTAAGTTCAGGCCATTATATGATCACTGTTCGTGACACTGCAGGTTGTGTGGCTATCGACAGTATCGATCTGACTACATTATCTCTGGATACCATTGAAAACATATCTGCATCATTAGTATCGTGTGATGAAACGCTGGGTTCATTGATTATAGAAATGCAAAATAGCAATGGAATTCAATATTCAATAGATGGTATTAATTTCCAGAGTACTAATCATTTTGATCAGTTAGGTCCGGCTACATATCTCGTGACGATCCGGGATGTCAATGGATGCAAGGATACGATGACTGCGATCATCAGCCCTCCGATCGCTGTTCATATTGATCAGGTAACTACTGTTGATCCCTTGTGTGCCTATGATAAGGGTTCAATTTTAATCACTGCTAATGGAGGTACCGGTCAAATAGCATATTCCCTTGATGGCAATAATTTTCAGATATCTAATTTGTTTGATCAATTAACAGCATTGACTTATCAGATCATTATCAGGGACGACAATGGATGCCGGGATACTTCAGATGCCCTGATCAATCCTGGTGTGGCTATAAATATCGAAGAGATAGTCATTGATTCGTCACATTGTACTACTGATGATGGTTCGATCATCGTCACTCCTTTCGGAGGCACAGGGCAAATAGAATATTCAATCGATGGAATTAATTTTCAACCTGTGAATCATTTTGATCTTTTAGCGCCTTCTAATTATCAAATCACGATCAAAGACCAGAATGGATGTATCGATACCGCCAATGCAAGTATCAGTTCAATAAATTCACTTATTATCGCTAACATTGAAAGCATTCCAACTCGTTGTGATATCAATGATGGCTCTCTTGTGGTCACACCTATCGGTGAAATAGGCCAGGTACATTATTCAATTGATGGCACTAACTTTCAATCGTCCAATAGATTTTCAAATCTCGGCTCCGGACATTATATCATTGATATCAGGGATGATGCTGGTTGCAAAGCCGTAGCATCTGCTGATATTGCCGAACCATTACCAATAGTCATCAGCGGAATTGTAACCCAGCCTACTGCATGTGAAGAAATCACTGGAAGCATGGTGATTCATTTTTCAGGGGGAACAGGACAGATCACTTTTTCATTAGATGGAGGTGCATTTCAGACTGACAATACTTTTCAGCAATTGACAAGTGGCTTACATCAGCTTATCGTCGCTGATGGTAATGGATGCCAGGTTGATACAATGGTTCGGATACCGAGGCTTCGTTGCAAGATTTATATCCCAAATAGTTTTTCACCTAACCTTGATGGTATCAATGACTTCTTCCAGCTTTCCACTTCGGATGAGTTTAATATCCTGGTGACGAAATACATGATCTTTGATCGCTGGGGCAACATGGTGTACAAAGCAGAGGATTTTCCGATAGGTTCTGCAGAATTTTGGTGGGATGGTACATATAAAAAGATGACCATGAGTCCCGGTGTTTTTGCATACTACATCGAAGTAAAATATGAAGATGAAGGAAGCGAGATCTTCAAAGGAGACGTGACGCTTGTGAAATAGGAAACGCAATAGGCAATAGGCAAAAAGCAAAAAGCAATAGGCAAAAAGCAAAAAGCAAAAAAATAATTTGCGTTAATCTGCGAAATTTGCGGCAATAAATAATCTAAAATAAAAAATTCCTAAGTGGCTTCCTTAAGTGACCTTATGCTCCTTAAGTGGTTCATTTTTTTTGATTGCGATTCTAAAATCATCTGAATTGTAATTTGAAATCGTAAATCGTCATTCGTAAATAGTAAATTACATTCATGAAAGCAAAAATAGCATTAGTTACAGGCGGAAGCAGAGGACTTGGAAAGAGCGCTGCACTCAGATTGGCAGAGAAAGGACATGATGTCATCATCACCTACCATTCGCAGAAAGAAATGGCGGACGAAGTGGTCAAAGAAATTGAAGCCGGAGGCAGTATGGCTGCGGCATTAAAATATGATTCAGAAGATTTCAATTGTCTTGGTGATTTTGTACAGCATATTGAACAAACCCTCTCCCAAAAATGGAATACGGACAAATTTGATTTTCTGATCAACAATGCCGGTATTGGCGCCACTATTCCTTTCGACAAAGTAACAGAGAGTGATTTTGACCGGTTTATGAATATTCATTTCAAAAGCGTATTTTTTCTGTGTCAACGATTATTGCCACTGATGAATAATAATGGCCGTATCATCAACATGTCAACAGGCACCACACGTTTTGCTAATCCGGGCTATTCAGTTTACGCCTCCATGAAAGGAGCTATTGAAGTATTCACAAAATACCTGGCGAAAGAAGTGGGGCCAAGAGGAATCACTGTCAATGTACTTGCTCCCGGCCCGATCGAAACGGATTTTAACAATGCTGCTATCCGTAATGCTCCACCAGAACGAAGAGCAGGTATGATGGCCAATACTGCACTCGGCCGTCTCGGCAATGCGGATGATGTCGGAAAAGTAATTGCATTTCTTTGCTCCGAAGATTCGGAATGGATCAATGGACAACGAATAGAAGCCAGTGGCGGGATAAATTTGTAACAGAACAAATCAGACAGATATGAAATCAACAAAAAACTTCACCATGATCATTGCCTGTATGTGCTTTATGATTGTCCTTGGCGCAGGTGTCTATGAACATGTAGTACTCGTCCCAAAATGGAGTGCCGCACCACCCTCTTCATTATTGATGTTCAATGGTCAATATGGTATACATGCTGAGGATTTCTGGATGCCTATTCATCCGATCACACTCTTCTTTTTAGGTGGCGCATTGATTGCCAATTGGTACAGCAACAGACGCAAAAGAATACTCATCGTACTTGGTGGTTATATTATCATTTTAGCTTTGACTTTCGGTTTTTTTGTGCCTGAATTAATAACCCTTATTGGCACTCCATATCATGATCATGTAGATCCTGACCTTGTCAGAAGAGCTTCCACGTGGGAGACACTAAGCATTATCAGGTTATCTGTTATAGCTATACTTGCATACATTCTTCTGTCAGCCCTGACAAAGTCACATGACAGGATCAAAAAACATGCACATCATGCAGTACCCATGAATTATGAGAATGATTCTTTGGGAGGTTAAAATTTATACTAGTAAATCTTATTTATCTACTGGGGACAAAGCCTGGAATATTCATAAAATAATTTAAGTCCCCTGGTTGCTGAGCTGTAGCATAAGGTTGAGGTTAGAAAGTCGAAGTATAGGGGATTTAGGGGCCGTTTTCGTCTAAGACTCACCACCATTTGCCCACCATTCTTTACATTCGCACAAATTCTCAACCTAACATGAAACAACTAACTATCCTCTTTTCACTATTGATCTTCCTGACCTTTGTTTCCTGCAAAAATGAAACGAAACCAGCCACTTCATCTGAACCGACAAAAGAACAAAAAGACGCACAGGCTTTTCTAGACTCTTACACCACGGAGTATGTGAAACTTTATACTGCCTCCTCCGAAGCCAGCTGGCTGATCAACACAGAGATCAAAGAAGGCGACACCACCAATGCCCACAAATCAAGCGTCGCTGATGAAGCCTTCGCCGCTTTCACAGGCAGTGTAGCGAATATCGATAGCACAAAAAAATACCTCGGTATGAAAGACAAACTGATTCCTCTCCAGGTACGTCAACTTGATGCCATCCTTTTCCTGGCCGGTGAAAATCCACAAACAGTAGCACCTGTGGTCAAAGAAAAAATAAAAGCTTCCATCGCCCAGACAGAAAAATTATTCGGCTTTACATTCAAGCTCAATGGCAAAGATGTCACCACAAATGACATCGATGATATCCTGAAGAAAGAAACAAACCTGCAAAAACGTCTTGCGGCATGGGAATCCAGTAAAGAAGTGGGCAAAGGTCTTAAAAGTGGCCTCGTCAATCTGCGCAAACTCAGAAACGAAACTGTTCAGGCACTCGACTATCCAGATTTCTTTTCATACGAAGTTTCTAATTACGGCCTCACCACTGCAGAAATGATGGAGATGATGAAGCGTCTCAACCAGGAGCTGCGTCCATTGTTCCGCGAACTGCATACATACGCACGCTACGAACTAGCCAAAAAATATGGCGTAAAAGATGTTCCGGATTATCTTCCTGCGCATTGGCTTCCAAATCGATGGGGCCAGGATTGGAGCGCGATGATGGATGTCAAAGGGTTGAATGTCGACAGCGTGCTGAAAACAAAAAGTCCTGAATGGATCGTGAAAGCAGGCGAATCGCTATACAAAAGTTTAGGATATCCTGCTTTACCCGAAACGTTTTGGCTCAAATCAAATCTGTATCCATACCCTGCTGATTCCATATTGAAGAAAAATAATCATGCTTCTGCATGGCATATGGATCTTAATAAGGACGTCCGAAGCCTCATGAGTGTTGAACCAAATTCAGAATGGTTTGAAACATCAAATCACGAGCTTGGACATATTTATTATTATATCTCCTATTCTACTCCGGAAGTACCGCCTTTATTACGTGAGGGCGCTAACAGAGCATTTCATGAAGCGCTTGGCAGTATGATGGGGATGGCTGCTACACAAAAGCCCTACCTGATCGGTCAGGGGTTGATTCCAGCAAATGCAAAAACAGATTCCATTCAAATCATGTTGAAAGAAGCATTGAATTTCGCAGTATTCATTCCGTTCGCTGCTGGCACCATGAGCGAATTCGAAAAAGCACTCTATGCTGACAACCTGCCTGAAAGTGAATTCAACAATAAATGGTGGGAACTGGCTAAAAAATATCAGGGAATCGTTCCTCCTGAACAGCGTGGAGATGTCTACTGCGATGCCTGCACAAAAACACACATCAACGATGATGCCGCTCAATATTATGATTATGCACTGTCCTATGTGATCTTATTCCAGTTGCATCAATACATCGCCGAAAAAATACTTCATCAGCCTGCGACTGCGACTAATTATTTTGGCCATAAAGAAGTTGGTGATTTTCTGAAGAAGATCATGTCATCTGGCGCCACAAAAGACTGGCGTGATGTCATGAAAGAAGCTACAGGAGAAGACATGAATGCAAAAGCATTGGTTCGCTACTTCGATCCGCTGATGTCATGGCTCAAAGAACAAAATAAAGGAAGAAAATATACACTACCGGAAACCCTGTAAAAAAGATCGGGTGATCGGGTGATCGAGTGATCAGGTGATCAGGTGATCGAATCCGAAATAAAAAAAGTGGCGCGATAAATCGGGTCACTTTTTTTATTTCCGTGAATTAGATAAATTCGCAACAGAATCAATAAACAAATTAACCTATCAACTTATTAACTTTTCATTTGATCACTTGATCACCAGATCACTCGATCACCTGATAAATTGATTACCTGATCACTAAATCACTCGATATGATAAAGGGAGTTCACACCATGTTTTACAGTTCTGATGCGCAGGGGCTTAGAGCTTTTTTACTGGACAAGTTAGATTTCCAGGCTACAGATGTTGGAAATGGCTGGCTTATTTTTGATCTGCCCGAAGCTGATATGGGTTGCCATCCATCCGATGAAGAGCATGGCGCTCCTTCAGGCACCCATGATATTTCATTCTATTGCGATGATCTCGAGCAAACTGTCCAGGAATTAAAAGAAAAAGGTGTAGAGTTCAGAGGTGAAATTGAAGATCACGGATATGGATTAGTTACACACTTCCTAATGCCAGGAAATTTCTATGTGCAGCTGTTTCAGCCACGATACGAAAAGTAATAATTAGACGTAAAAAAGAAGAATGTTATCCGTAGTCTGAGACTACGGATAACATTCTTCTTTTTTTTCCGCAAATTGTCGAGCAAGAAAAAATCTTTTCACGCAAATCAGAAATTTGCTGACACTCCGACGTAGGCACAGCCTACGCCGAACCGTGAGTTGTTTTAAATTTTGGCTTCGCCAAAATATAAAACGGATGTGCTGAATTAATACAAGACTTGTTAGGATATATTCTCGTCTCACATGTCTCGTCTCACATCTCACATCTCACTGCTCACGTCTTACATCTCACGACTCACTTATTCGTCTCCAAAAATTCCCACAAAACGTTTTCCCGGAATCGCAAATCCTCTATACATCCCTTCACTATTAAACGTCATCGAGAGATTTCCATCATGATCTACTCCGATAATTCCGCCCTCACCACCTGCTTTGACAAGTTTTTCCATAACCACATGATGAGCGGCTTCCTGAAGTGAGACACCTTTGTATTCCATCATTGAAGAAATATCATGCGCAACACCATAACGGATAAAAAATTCACCATGACCTGTAGAAGAAATTGCACAAGTGGCATTATTAGCATACGTGCCGGCTCCAATGATCGGTGAATCCCCTATACGATTCCAACGCTTATTTGTCATACCACCTGTAGATGTTGCCGCTGCAAGATTTCCATATTTATCAAGTGCTACTGCACCAACAGTTCCGTGCTTTTCAGCAGCTGAGGTTTTCTCGTCCTCAAGTGCTTTAATGTGAGCATCCCACCTGCCTTGTGAAAAGAAATATGATGAATCCACAAGTCCTACTCCATTTTGCTTTGCAAATTCTTCCGCGCCATCGCCAATCAGCATGACATGAGGTGATTTTTGCATGACCATGCGCGCCAGCCTGATCGGATTACGAATATGCCTGACATTGCCAACAGCTCCGGCAGTAAGATCAATTCCATTCATGATGGAGGCATCCATTTCATTTTTACCATCATAGGTAAATACAGAACCTCTTCCGGCATTGAAAAGCGGATTATCTTCCATCCAGGCCACTACCGATTCCACAGCATCTAAACTCGTACCACCATCAGCCAATATTTTTTCACCGATAGTCAATACTGAATCCAAAGCCTCCCGATATGATTTTTCTATAAGCGAGTCCATCGAGTTACGCGTGATGACCCCGGCTCCGCCATGGATCACAAGTGCATATTCAGGTTTATGATGCGAAGATTCATTCATAGATTGACATGATGAAAATATGAATTGAACTAGTATAAGAAAGAAAAACGTTTTTACCATTTTATTCATTAACCTTTTGGCCTTTTTACTTTTTATCCAAAATTTTTTCCAATCCGTCCTTTATCGTATATACCTCCTTTTTCAATGCCGTTTTTGTTTTGGTTGTTGACACTAAAATTCCCCATATTAAATGTAATGGCGGCCTTATCAGTGTTCCAAGCCACATGACAAACAACCAGATCAAAACAAAATATAAAGGTACACCAGCAATGAGGAAAACGATTAATAGAATAATGGTTATCAATGGCATCACCACCATAAAAGCACCTACTGTCGTCGGGGTCTGAAATGTAATAGTAGATATTTTTTTGAAAATAAAATTCCGCAGCACGCGCCAGATCCAACCTCCTGCTATAAGCCACATGATTTTTAACAAAGTCATTGTAGCGAGTCCAATCCGATTCATGATGACCAGATCAGGAAAATATGCGGCACACTTATTTTTTTTACGATGCAATTTTTTTATCATTTCTTCCGCATTCAACATCACCTGATCTTGATGGCTTGAGCCATTGACATAAGCCGCTATTTTCTGCAAATCCTGATGCGCATTTGCATCCGGATTATTTTCGTACATCATCCGCAGATAAACAGCCGCGAGAACATCGTATTTCTTTTCCAGTGCATCTTCCACCTGGATAATCAATGCATCCATCGAGTGACTCAACTTCTCTGTAAATTCCTCTATTGCATCTCTGTCTTCTCTTGTAGCATTCTGTGCAATAAAAGGTTCACCAAATTTGATGACAACATCCGTACCCGGAAATCTCGGTTCTGTGAAATTGACACCAACAGGTTGAATATATAATTCCTCCCCATTTGGGATAAATGGAAGTGCACCAAAGGCAAGATGAGCTGTTCCGCGTTGAATGGGCCTCATCTTTTTTTCAAGGATTGTCTTGGCTTCCGGAAAGATCAGGACACCCTCACCCTCTCCTAATTTCTTATATGTAAGATCGAAACTCGAAGCATTCTTCCTTAAATTAGTGATGCCATCCTTCTTCCTGTAAATTGGAATTTGTTTCGTCCAGTCAAAAAGCCATTTAAATTTAGGATTGAACATATCTCCTCTGACAAGAAAGTGAATAGGTCTTTTCATGACTGTCGAGAGCACACTGGCCTCAAGAAAAGCGCTTGGATGATTACTGGCCAGGATGAGAGGCCCCTTCAAAGGCACCTTTTCATCGCCATAAATGATGGTTTTTCTGAAATATAACCTCAGAAAGATGGTCGCCCACAATCGAATAAATGCGTATATCATATATAAAATGCGAACTTTCAGCCGTGAGTGATAAAGATATACCAAACAAATTGTTGGTCATCATCGGTGGCCCTACTGCCGTAGGTAAAACTTCACTTGCCATCCACCTTGCACTTCACTATAAGACCGAAATCATCAGTGCAGATTCAAGGCAGGTCTACAAAGAATTAAATGTTGGCGTTGGAAAACCGTCTCCTGATCAACTTAATGTAGTTCAGCATCATCTTATCGGACATACCACCATATCAAGTCACTATTCAGCCGGACTTTACACCAAAGACGCATTAGACGTCCTTGATATTTTATTTCAAAAACATGACATCGTCTTGATGTCTGGTGGTACCGGTCTTTATATCAAAGCCATCACTGAAGGATTTGATCAGATGCCCGAAGTCCCTGAAGAAGTAAATGAATACTGGACCCAAATCTGGAAAGAAAAAGGTATTAATGAATTGTTGATTATTCTAAAAGAAAAAGACCCGGAATATTTTGAGACGATAGATCGTTCCAATCCGATGAGACTGATCAGAGCGGTTTCATTTGTCATGCACACAGGGTTGCCATTCAGCTCATTTCATACCGGACAATCCAACCAAAGACCCTTTAAGATTTTACAGATTGCTTTAGAATTACCCAGAGATGAATTATATGAACGTATCAATCAGCGTGTACTTGATATGATCGCAGATGGCTGGAGGGAAGAAGCAATATCACTTTACCCTTTCAGACATCTCAAAGCATTACAAACTGTAGGCTACAAAGAGCTCTTCGATGTCATCGATGGCAAACTCACCCTGGAAGAAGCTATTCCTTTAATCCAGCAATCAACCCGCAGATATGCAAAGCGACAAATGACCTGGTATCGCAATCAGGGCGCGTGGTCCTATGTCCATCCTGTTGAATTTGATACCATTGTGAAAATGATTGACGATACCCTTTGAGGTAAACAGTAATCAGTATTAAGTAAGTGGTATTCAGTATTCAGTAAAAAAATATCAACGCTTTTTGAACTTTCAAACTTCAAAACAATATCTCAAACCGTTTCCATTTCTGATTTTTATTCAAGCAGTTTCTAAACAGCAATTGGAATCTAGTTTTTATCTTACAAAGACAATTTCACTCGATCACTCGATCACTCGATCACTCGATCACTCGATCACTCGATCACTCGATCACTCGATCACTCGATCACTCGATCACTCGATCACTCGATCACTCGATCACCCGATCACCCGATCACCCGATCACCCGATCACCCGATCACCCGATCACCCGATCACCCGATCACCCGATCAC
>JBATMM010000568.1:0-6540 GCA_049289835.1 Saprospiraceae bacterium
GATGGTGTTTTCACGTCGAATACTTCAATCCAAAATGCATGTCCCGGCATTTTGAATGTGGCGATCAGGGATACGTTTGGCTGTGTAGTTGACACCTTGATTTCTATTGATGCCCCTCTCCCGGTCATCGTCAGTCTGGGTCCTGATCAATTCATTGCCTTAGGAGATTCAATAAAACTTAATGCTGAATCCACTGCTAATATTATTGCATTCAATTGGTTTACAGCCAACACCTGTGCTACTTGTAGTGAAATCCTGATCAGTCCTGCGGAGACAACATTGTATAAAGTTGAAGTGACGGATCAAAACGGTTGCAGTGCGACTGATGATATACTTGTCAGTGTGCAGTTTCCGCGAAATATCTTTATTCCGAATATATTTAGTCCTAATGATGACAATGTCAATGATGCACTTGTCATCCATGGAAGCAGGGATATTGTCATAGAATCCTTTGAAATATTTGACCGGTGGGGCAATAAACTATTTAATGCTGAAAATTTTGCACCGGGTGATGTTTCAAAATCCTGGGATGGAAAATTTAATGGACAGTTCCTCAACCCCGGCGTATATGTATACAAAATAAAAGTACTTTTCTCCAATCATGTTGAATTGATGAAATCGGGTGATTTTACATTGATTCGATAAAGAAAATTTGCATCGGTGATGGTTGGAGCAAACTCCAACCAAGGCGGGCCGTGGCAGGAGTTTTCTCCGAATTGCCGTGGCAGGAGTTTGCTCCTGCCACTCGCTGTTCGTTGTGATATTCCCAGTTACTACCGTTGTTCTCGGTGATGGTTGGAGCAAACTCCAACCATGGCATCTAGTGTAATTGCCATGGCAGGAGTTTGCTCCTGCCATTACATGTAATTCCAAAATGGTAAAATAGAATTTATCTTGTCCATTCTTTTTATTGTATAAGAAGTCATTGTCAACAGAACATGGGGATTGGGTATAAATTATTTCATCCGGAGATTTTTCAGGGAAGGCTCTCTAAGCGAAAATATTTCGAGGGTTGGTATTACAAAATGGTTTCTGCTGATGAAATGAAAGCTATAGCCATCATCCCCGGAATAGCGCTCTTCAATAAAAAGGAAAGGCATGCATTTATCCAGGTATTTAATGGTGTAGATCACACGACAAGCTATCATCGTTTTGATATCGGAGAATTCAGGGCTGATAAAAAAGAACTTGATGTCACGATCGGAAATAATCATTTTTCAAAACAAGGAGTGAAGCTGGATTTGCCTGAAATCAAAGGGGAAATTTCATTCTCCAATATGATCTCTCCTCTTTCTTCCATCATGAACCCGGGTGTCATGGGTTGGTTTAGCTATGTGCCTTTCATGCAATGCAGACATGGGGTGGTGAGTATGCATCATGACCTCAAGGGAGAGACGACCGGATCATTTGGCCCTACAGATTGGCAAGATGGTATCGGGTACATTGAAAAAGATTGGGGTGCTTCATTTCCAAAGTGCTGGATCTGGATGCATAGCAATCATTTTGATGTGCAGAAGCCGGCCTCGATCATGGCATCTGTCGCGCACATTCCATGGATGGGAAGATTTTTTCCAGGATTTATCGTCGTGCTTGTCATTGAAGGAGTAGAATACAGATTTGCTACATACAATCAATCATTGATGAAATGCCTTGTCTTTGATGATTTGGTGTTATTGGAATTTAAACATCATGATCTCCATCTTTTAATCACGGCTTACAGAGGCGAAACCGCGACCCTGCACATGCCTGTTCAGGGACAAATGACCGGTAAGATGAGTGAAAGTCTTCGGGCACGGCTTGAAATAAGATTGTTGAAAAATGATCAAGAAATATGGTCCTCAAATGGAACAACCGCAGGACTGGATATATACGGGGATACTTCGGTCCTCGAAAGCTCAGCCTGGAGAAAATAGTTTGAGTCAGTTCTGTAATCTAAATTTGCCCGCATGTTCAGGATCATTTGTGTGGTTTACTGTTTTGGATTGACCTTCACTTTATGGGGTCAAAACCAAACCAACCCTTTTGATCTGAAATACCGACCTTCCCGACCACAGACCACCTCCACTAAAAACGTAATTGATTCCTCCTTATTAAAAACTCCTGTCTTAAAACAGGAAGAACCTATAGTCAGTGAAAGTGTCCCGAAGCCTGTTGTGGATACAGCTTCTCTTCCTGTGATGCAGGACACTTCTTCAAAAAAATCAGGAAATAATCCCTTTGAACTGACAAAGGGAGCGAAAAAGGAAACAAAATCAGCCTCTCAGGGAACATCGGAAGTCCAGTTTCATACCAATCCAACAGTAGCACCTCCCGTAAGCGTAGCTATGCATATGGCTAAGGGTATCCAGATTTTCTTTATTCTGTTGAGTCTTCTATTCCTCATTTTCATTGTCAATGTGGAAAGGAATTTTGTAAAAGACCTCTGGCGGGTGATCTCGAACGAAAATTATAGCTCGCTTCACCTCAGGAATCAACGTAATACCATGAGGCAGATCCTGCTGATGATGGGATACCTCATTTTTATCCTCCAGGCCGGGATCTTTTTATGTCATGTATTAGCTCTATTTGGATATTCTGGCAGCTATTTGAGCAGTATTTGGGCATGTGTCGGATTTGTCATCCTTATTTACGCCATCCGGCATTTGGTGATCAGGTATTTGAGGTGGCTCTTCAACAACGAGAAGGAAATGAGCCTGTTTGGATTTGACATCAGCACGTTCAATATCATGGTGGGCCTGATGCTACTGCCTATTAATGTTCTCTTAAATTTTGGGCCTGATTCTCTGGCTAAACCACTGGTTATCATAGGCCTTATCGTAATGGTGGCGGCCTATCTGATGCGTCAGCTCCGATGGATGCTGACCGCGAGACAACTCATCGCGAATAGTCTATTTCTCTTTTTTGTGTATCTTTGCGCCGTTGAAATCTTGCCCCTGTGGGCTATTTTGACATTTTTCTGGTAAGTGCCTGATCGATTAAAGCCCTCAGAATGGTTACAAAAAGCGTCAACGCAAGTCCAATTTCTACCCCTAAACTGAGCGTGAAAACCATCTTGGTTTCGCAACCCAAACCAGAACGATCACCCTACTACGATATTGAAAAGAAATACGGTATCCAGATCGACTGGAGGCCTTTCAATCACGTGGAGCCTGTCACCGAGAAAGATTTTCGCAAAAATCGTATCCGTCCTGATGAATTCCAGGCCGTGGTGATGACCAGCAAAAACAGCATAGACCACTTCTTCCGGATTTGCGAAGAGATGAGGATCAAAGTTTCCCAGGATATGAAGTATTTCTGTACCTCTGAGACAGTGGCCCATTATCTCCAGAAATTCATCCAATACCGTAAGCGGAAGGTGTTTGTTGGTGAAAGGACGATACAGGATCTGGCGAGCCCGCTTCAGAAACACAAGTCTACCACCAGGTTTTTAGTTCCGTGTTCCAATCTTGGTAAAGAAGATGTAATCGACTATCTCAAAGGAAAAGAGGTCAACTTTGAATCCGCCGTGATGTACAATTCGGTATCCAGTGATCTGTCTGACCTGCGTGATATCTTTTATGACATGCTGATCTTCTTTAGTCCGCAGGGAATAGAATCTTTATTTGAGAATTTCCCCGACTTCAAACAGAACAATACTCGCATCGCCGTCTTTGGAAATATTACAGCCAAAGCTGCTGAAGATCATTTACTCCGGATTGATGTCATGGCACCGGCACCGGGTATTTCTTCGATGTCGATGGCACTGGATAAGTATTTGCAGGAGTCGAATAAGGAGCATCACAAGTAACATGCAGTATTAATATCTGTAAGTCAGTCCTTCAAGTGGTATCAATTTTATCTTACAGTTGATGATGCCCTCATTCTCCAGACCATCTTTGATCAATTTCTTGCAATCGCAATTAATTCAGCTTTTATTACCTGGAGCATCAGCTCATGAAAGAATGGCTCACCCTGTTCGCAAAGCAAATCTTTCTCCTGATCCAGATACCGTAAAGAATGCTGCCGTCTTAATGGTGCTTTTTGAAAAGCATCCGAATGATTTTCATCTGGTATTTATCCGCCGCATCACCACACAAAATGGAGATAAGCACTCAGGACAGATTGCATTCCCCGGAGGCAAACAGGATGATACGGATCGGGACTTAATGTACACTGCCTTAAGAGAAGCAGAGGAAGAAATAGGAATTGATCTTTCATTGATTGATGTATTAGGACCTCTGACCCCGATTTATATCAACGTCAGCAATTTTTTAGTGCATCCTTATCTCGCGTATTCATGGCAGATCCCTGATATGGTCAGGCAGGAAAAGGAAATCGACGAAATCTGTCCATTTCCCCTTACCGCCTTCGCAAATCCAGAATCCAGGCAAGAGACCCAAATCGTAATTGCCTCCGGCATCAGGCTCAATCACGTCCCCTGTTTTAATATAAATGGGCAGATCATCTGGGGCGCCACTGCCATGATCATGAACGAATTCCTGGAGATCCTGAACCGGGTCTAAACGCTCCGCCGACATTTCCGTAAATTTGGGCATACATGGAACCTAATCAACCAATCACCGCCTACCAACCCAAACACCATATCCGTATTGTGACTGCTGCCTCATTGTTTGATGGCCATGATGCTGCCATCAATGTCATGAGAAGGATCATGCAGCGTTCAGGTGCGGAGATCATCCATCTCGGTCATAATCGAAGTGCAAGAGAAATCGTTGATACCGCTATCCAGGAAGATGTACAGGGCATTGCACTGACATCATACCAGGGAGGGCACAATGAGTATTTCAAATACATCTTTGACATGCTTCGCGAACGAGGTGCAGGGCACATTAAAATATTTGGTGGTGGTGGTGGGACCATTCTTCCATCCGAAATCGAAGCTCTTCAGAAATACGGTATTTCCAGAATTTATTCTCCTGATGATGGCCGACATATGGGTCTTCAGGGTATGATCAATGATGTGCTCATCAAATGTGATTTCCCACTTGGTGAACATCTCAATGGGGAAGTAGCTAGGCTATCTTCAAAAAATCATCTTTCAATTTCAAGGATGATCACCGCCGTTGAAAATTTTCCGGAAGAAAATAAAGACTGGATTTCTATCATCTCTGCACAAGCTAAAGAAGCTCATGTTCCTGTATTAGGAATAACCGGTACAGGTGGTGCAGGAAAATCAAGTATGATCGATGAAATCATACGGAGATATCTTCTTGATTTTCCGGATAAAGATCTCGGGGTGATTTCAGTTGATCCGAGTAAACGTAAAACAGGAGGTGCTTTACTGGGCGATCGTATCCGAATGAATGCATTGGTTTCGGACAGAGTGTATATGCGTTCTCTTGCTACAAGACAATCGAATCTGGCTTTATCTAAACACATTCAGCAGGCGATCAATATTCTCAAGGCTGCTAAGTTTGATCTTATCATTCTCGAGACATCAGGTATAGGTCAATCTGATACAGAGATCGTCGATCATGCAGATATGTCATTGTATATCATGACACCTGAATTTGGTGCCGCATCGCAACTGGAAAAAATAGATATGCTCGATTTCGCTGATGTGATCGCCATCAACAAATTTGATAAACGTGGAGCACAGGATGCACTTAGAGATGTTCGCAAGCAATATAAACGCAACCACAATCTCTGGGATGTGAGTGATGATCAAATCCCCGTCTATGGAACGATAGCTTCTCAGTTTAATGATCCGGGTACAAATGCGCTTTACAAAAAAATAATTGAAATACTTCGCACAAAAGCTCATGCCGATTTCAAATCATCCGTAGATTTCAAAACAGGAGAAAGTGAAAAAATTTATATCATTCCTCCTGCACGAATAAGATATTTGTCAGAAATAGCAGAGAACAATCGCAAGTATGATGCCTGGGCGATCAATGAAGCAAAGAAGACAGGATTGTTATATTCTATACTTCAGTCGGAAAAACATTTTGAAGGAACGAGTGATAAAGATGTAGCAGAAAAATTAAAAGCCGAATTTGATAAACTCAAACAGGATGTCGATGGTGATGTGTGGCGATGGATACAGGAATGGCCGGAGATCCGCAAGATGTATGTTGAGGATAATTATACATACAAGGTTCGCGACAAAGATGTAAAAGTTGAAACGTATACAAAGTCACTTTCAGGGACACGCATTCCTGTTGTTGCACTCCCTACAGCTGAAGACTGGGGCACTCTTGTATATTGGGTGACGCAGGAAAATTTGCCGGGAAGATTTCCATATACGGCTGGAATTTTTCCATTCAAACGAAAAGGTGAAGATCCGACAAGAATGTTTGCCGGTGAAGGTGGGCCTGAACGGACGAATAAACGATTTCATTATTTATCCATTGACATGCCTGCGATCAGGTTATCGACTGCATTTGATAGTGTGACACTTTATGGCGAAGATCCTGATCATCGTCCGGATATCTATGGTAAGATTGGCAATTCAGGCGTAAGTATTTGTTCGCTTGATGATGCAAAGAGATTGTATTCCGGTTTTGATCTGTGCGATCCGAAGACATCTGTTTCGATGAC
>JBATMM010000569.1:0-8148 GCA_049289835.1 Saprospiraceae bacterium
CCTATGGTCAATAAGGATGATCCTACCCTTATGTTTACAAATGCCGGAATGAATCCATTCAAGGATTATTTCCTGGGAAACAAGCCGATCGTTCATAAAAGAATAGCAGATACCCAAAAATGTCTGAGGGTAAGTGGGAAACATAATGATCTGGAAGAAGTAGGGCGTGATGGATATCATCATACCATGTTTGAAATGCTGGGCAACTGGTCTTTTGGAGATTATTTCAAAAAGGAGGCTATTGCCTGGGCCTGGGAACTACTGTCAGAAAGACTTGAGCTTCCAATGGATAAAATTTATGTAAGTGTTTTCGGAGGTGATGCTACAGATAATCTTCCGGAAGATGATGAAGCGAGAAAACTCTGGCAGGAATGGCTTCCCGATGATCGCATTTTATCTTTTGGGAAAAAAGATAATTTTTGGGAGATGGGTGACACCGGACCTTGTGGGCCTTGTTCGGAAATACATGTTGATCTAAGATCTGATGAAGAAAGAAAATTAATTCCCGGAAAAGAACTCGTCAATGCAGGCCATCCTAGTGTCATCGAGATCTGGAATTTGGTTTTTATCCAATACAATCGTAAAGCAGATTCTTCTCTTGAATCTCTTCCATCAAAACATATTGATACGGGGATGGGATTTGAACGTCTGGTAAGGGTTATTCAAAACAAAACTTCTAATTACGATACTGATATTTTTTCTCCTCTTATCCATTTCATCGAACAAGCCACCGGGATTCCGTACAAAAATGATTATACAGGCGAAGTGATGTCTGATATAGCCATGAGGGTGCTTGCAGATCATGCTCGGGCTGTGAGCTTTGGTATATCTGACGGACAGATACCTTCTAATACAGGTGCAGGATATGTATTACGACGTATTTTAAGAAGGGCTGTTCGCTATTACTATACTTTTCTCAATGTCAAGGAACCATTGATACATCGGCTTATTCCTCAGTTGGTTGATTTTTTTAAAGACATTTTCCCAGGTTATGCTGAACAAAAGGATTTCATCAAACGTGTAATCGAACAGGAAGAGATTTCATTTCTCAGGACATTGGAAGGAGGCCTTAAAAGGTTTGAAACATTACAGGTGAATGGAAAAGTAATAGCGGGGAAAGATGCTTTTGAACTTTATGATACCTATGGATTCCCGATTGACCTGACACGATTGATGGCAGAAGAAAAAGGCTGGACGATTGATGAAAAGGAATTTAACAAAGCATTGACTGAACAAAAAAACAGATCAAGATCTGATGCTGTCAAAGTAGTAGGGGATTGGGTCGAGCTTAAAACCATACATGAAAGTCCTGTTTTTGCCGGGTACGATCATGATATCGTCATGGGCTCTCATTTGATAAAATACAGAGCCGTAGAAGATAAAGATGGACAACAGTACCAACTTGTATTAGACAAAACGAGTTTTTATCCGGAAGGTGGCGGACAAGTTGGAGACATAGGAGAACTTTGGTTTGGAGAGGAAGTCATTGAAGTAAAAAATGTAGTTAAGGAAAATGATCTTCCTATACACATTACCGATAAATTGCCACAAATAGTTACATCAGAAGTTGAGACAAAAATAGATACTGCGAGAAGACGTCTCATTGAGAACAATCATTCCGCGACACATCTTCTCCATGCTGCGCTTCGTGAGGTCCTAGGTGATCATGTGCAACAGAAAGGATCGCTCGTGAATGAGGAATATCTCCGGTTTGACTTTTCACATTTTGCAAAAGTTACTCCTGAAGAACTTAGCAGAGTTGAGGCAAGGGTGAATCAAAAAATAAGGGAGAATATACGATTACATGAAGATAGGAACATACCGATCGCCCAGGCAGAAAAATCGGGTGCCAGGATGTTATTTGGAGAAAAATATGGTGAAAAAGTAAGGATGATCACTTTTGATCCTGATTACTCCATAGAATTGTGTGGTGGTTGTCATGTAACCTCAACTGGCGTCATTGGCTTCTTCAAAATTACAAGTGAATCGGCTATTGCAGCAGGTGTGCGAAGAATCGAAGCCATCACATCTGAAACCGCAGAGATATTTATCAATGAACAACTGTATCAATTTTCTTTATTGAAACAGGAACTAAAAAATCCTTCAGATCCTGTCAGGGCTATAAAGGAATTACAAACAGAGATAAGAGATTTGAGACAACAGCTTGAGGAAATTGAATTGACAAAAGCAGCAGACATCAAATCAAGATTATTGAAAGAAGTTGAAAATGTCAACGGAATAAAAATGATCAGTGCTGAAGTAAACATGAGTGATCCGAAATTACTTAAGAGCCTGATCTTCCAGATTGGTAACGAACTTGGAGAAAATAGTTTCCTGTTGATTGGTTCCAAAGGAGAAGGTAAGGCACAATTGATGTTATATATCAGTGAGGACCTGGTAAAAAGCAAAAAACTGCATGCAGGAAATATCATCAAGGAACTTGCCCGTTCGATCAATGGTGGCGGAGGAGGACAACCTTTCTTTGCTTCAGCCGGAGGAACAGAACCTGAAGGATTGAAAGAAGCACTTCTTAAAGCAAAAGGCTTTATTGAAAATTAATATTCTTCCTTTTCAGAGAAATGAAGATTATTCGTGGTGTATGGGTGGGTAAAACCTAAATTGGTAGATTGGATTTTGATCAGGATGAAATAATGAAAGAGCAGAAAAAGATTAAATTAGGTATTATTGGTGCAGGCCATCTGGGTCGATTTCACATTGAATGCGCCAAACGAATAGAGGGGTATTCACTTGAAGGCATCTTTGATATTGACGATAATAGATCTCAACAGATCTCTTCTCAATACAATGTCAATACTTTTCAGTCGATCAGTGAATTGATAGCTGCTGTAGATGCTGTGTGCATAGTGACTCCTACAAGTACACATTATGAAATCGCACATCAGGCCATCAATGCGGGTAAGCACGTGTTTGTTGAAAAGCCACTGACAGATCATCCTGAGACCAGCAGAAAACTGGCTAATCTTATCCTTGAAAAACAATTGATTGGAAGAGTAGGTCATGTCGAACGGTATAATCCATCATTTGTCGCAGCCAGGCAATTTGGATTAGATAAGCCGGTTTTTATAGAAGCACACCGTTTAGCTCCGTTCAATCCCCGGGGTATGGATGTACCTGTGGTCATGGATCTGATGATACATGATATAGATCTGGTGTTGTCGATGATTGATTCAGAAGTGGATCATATAGAAGCAAATGGTGTAGGAGTAGCCGGAAAGTCTGCAGACATATGTAATGCCAGAATTACTTTTCGCAATAATGCTGTTGCGAATCTTACAGCAAGCCGCATCAGCCTGAAACAAATGAGAAAGCTCAGACTTTTTCAGCGGGATAAATACATAGCTATTGATTTTCTAAATCATGAAGTACAGGTTGTAAAGCTTTTGCATGAAGAGCCAACAGATATGATGTCCATGAAACTTGATTTGCCTGATGGACCCCGATGGATAGCAGCCGATAATCCGGGTATTGAAAAGCATAATGCCATTGAAGAAGAATTAAAGGAATTTTATAATGCCATTGCGAACAATTCTACTTATGGTGTGACGTTTGAAGACGGAGCAAAGGCTGTCGAAGTAGCTCATAAAATCATGGAACAAATAACTCAATATGAATCGTAATAAAGATTTGATCTCAGGAAAAATAATTTTCCTTGTATTGAGTATTTATGCAGCAGGTTGCAATCTCATCAATCCTTCTGAACCGGTACCTTCCACGATAAAGCTTGAACAATTTGACCTGCAGACGCAAGCAGGACAGGGATCTGATCAAAACAAGATAACAGAAGTCTGGGTATATGCCGGTTCGAGTTTTCTTGGCATATTCAAACCTCCCGTAGAAATTCCATATCTGGCTAATAGTGATCAAACGCATTTTATCTTTCATCCCGGTATACGGAATAACGGTCTTGCGAATGACCCGATCATTTATCCTTTGTATACACCATATGAAATCACATTGGCCACTTCAACAGGAAGCGATCTTCAGGTAATTCCTGTAACGCATTACCTATCGCAGACTGTAGTAAGTCTTGATGCTGATTTCGAAACAGGCAATGAATTTGTTGACAACAGGGATACGGTTGATGCCAGTTTTGTGACCCGTACGATGACAGAACCATTTGAAGGAACATATTCCGGTGAAATCATTTTATCTAAAGAAGCCTATTACATTGAGGTAGGCAATGCCATTGCACTATCCGACTTGCCTGTTGATGGCAAAACTACTTACCTTGAATTTCAATACAAAAGTGAAATGGATATGAGTATTGGTATCCTTGGCGTTTCATTGACGGGGGAAAAATATTCTAACTTCTTCTACCTGGTCAAGCCGACTGAAAATTGGAATATGCTATACATTGATCTCACGGATATGCTTTCCGCTTCAGGATTCCCTGCCTATAAAATTTTGTTCAGATCACTTTATCCTTCGGATGCTACAAAACCTGAGTTGAAGATTCAATTGGACAATGTCAAAGTAGTGCACCTATAATGTGATGAAGAGACTGAGGCGATTTCATATGTTCTTGTATGCATGTGCTGATCTGATGTCAGCCATGACAGCCTGGGCGTTGTTCTATTATTTCAGGGCATTAAGCGAGGGGAAAACATTTGATCATGGTGTCATTGATGATCATAATTTCTGGTATGGACTGGTGATCATACCACTTGCATGGGTCATTTTCTACTGGATATTTGACCGATACCAGGATATCTATCGATTGTCCCGGTTGACAACACTGATCCGTACTTTTTTTCTTTCACTCGCCGGGGTTATCATTATATTTTTTACCCTTCTGCTGGATGACACTGTTGATACAGTATCAACCTATTTTCAATCCTTCTTTCGTCTTTTTGTACTCCACTTTACCATAACGGCCATTGTGAGAATGATTATTCTGACGATGGCCAGCAGAAGACTTAAGGCCGGACGCATCACCTACTCCACGATCATCATCGGAGGTAATCAGAAGGCATATGATCTGTATGAAGATATCCGGACACGTAAGAAGAGTCTGGGCAACAGGCTGATTGGATTTATTGAAAGTGAACCGAATGGAACGCAAACCCTTACCGGTCATTTGCCTAATCTTGGAACATTGGACCAACTTGCAGACATCATTCAAAAGTATGAAGTAGAAGAAGCATTGATCGCGATAGAGACTTCTGAGCATAATAAGCTCAAGGGTATACTGGATATTCTTTTTGATTTCAATGAAGAAGTCCTTGTCAAGATCATTCCAGACATGTATGACATATTACTGGGAACGGTAAAAATGGATTATTTGTATGGTGCGGTATTGATTGAGATCAGACAGGGATTGATGCTCAATTGGGAGAAAATAGTGAAACGACTTTTGGATATTGTCGTGAGTGGTCTTGGATTAATTGTGTTATCTCCGGTGTTTCTCTATATAGCCATCAGGGTAAGGTTATCATCATCCGGACCTGTTTTCTATTCGCAGGAAAGAGTAGGGTTAAATGGAAAGCCCTTTAACATTTATAAATTCCGATCGATGTATCCCGGATCTGAAGGCAATACACCTCAATTGTCCTTTGATGGTGATGAAAGATGTACTCCATGGGGTGCAGTGATGCGGAAGTGGAGGCTTGATGAATTGCCACAATTATGGAACGTATTGATAGGGGAGATGTCGCTAGTTGGTCCGAGGCCGGAACGAAAATATTTTATAGATCAGATTATGTTGCAGGCACCTCACTATAAGCATCTGCTTAAAGTAAGACCGGGAATAACATCCTGGGGGCAGGTGAAATATGGATATGCGAGTAATATCGAACAGATGCTGCAGCGATTGAAATTCGATATTCTCTATATCGAAAACATGTCGATCACGCTTGATATCAAGATCCTTTTTTACACGATATTGATCCTGGTGCAGGGTAAAGGAAAATGAGAATAACGCAAAACAGAGGCGTGATCAATCGCGCCTCTACTTTGCGTTTTTCCTTTATAGGTTAAGTCTGCTCTATTGAAAAAACAGAAGGGATATGGTTATATCCTTTTACGTCTTGGTTTGTCGTCGAAGTCATCATCATATCGCTTCTTTGGACGGTCATTGTCCTGGTAGCGATTAGTTGATTTAGGGCGATCATCACCCCATCGATCCGGACGTGGAGCGGCTGGGCGTCTGTCTCCACCTCCGCCTCCTGAATTGAATGGAGGTCTTGAGCCACCTCTTGGTGGGCCGCCTCTTCCTCGATCATTGCTGCGGGGAGCAGGATCGGATTCTTTCACCAGGACTTCCTTGCCTTCCATTTCAACCCCATTGAGGTTTTCGATGGCAGCGCGGGCGCCTTCTTCAGAATCCATTTCGACGAAACCGTAGCATTTTGACATGCCGGTGTCCCGATCAGTAATAACCTTGGCATCCAGTACGCCACCGTAGGTTTCAAACATTGCCTTAAGACGTTCTGAGGTGACGTTTTGGGGCAGTTTAGCGACAAAAAGTTTCATTTATAAAAAAAGATTAATGTTTTATGTTATTTGAAGTACGAACAGCTAAATCAGAGTCATAAGCTAAGGCATAAAACATTGTCGCTGAACGAATGGCCTCAATAGTGAACCAAAGGTAAACTAAATATCCTGATACATTGGGTATCCCCGGGGTAAGATTTTTGTCAAAAATTTGTCCTGAGCTTTGACTAGCTTAAATGCAAGATGTTGTTGAGATTGATAAGTATATATAAAGTGTGCTGGGTCTAAATATTCCGATAGTGTATATCCGTGTCTGGTTTTATCTGAAATTAACTATAGATTAGAAGGATATTTTTAATTATGCATTTGCTTTACGCATCTTAACATGATCTACGACAACCATGGGAGAATCATTAACTACCTGCGTCTATCTGTCACAGATCGGTGTAATCTTCGATGCCTATACTGTATGCCGCAGCAGGGTCTTGAGTGGGTTCCTTCAGGAGAATTGATGAGTTATGAGGAGATGCTGCGACTATGCTCACTCCTTGCACGGGAAGGTGTAGAAAAAGTACGTATTACCGGAGGGGAGCCTTTTATCCGGAAAGATCTTATTCATTTTCTTTCTGCCCTGGTCAAAATAAATGGAATAAAAAATGTTTCCATCACCACAAATGGAATACTGCTTGGTCCATTCATTCCAACACTGAAATCGCTTGGAATCCATTCCATTAATCTTAGTCTTGATACGATCAACAGGCAACGGTTTTTTGCGATCACAAGAAGGGATGAACTTCCTGCTGTAATGGAAACCCTTGAAACATTACTAAGTCACGGCATGGATGTCAAAATAAATGCGGTAGTGATGGAAGGCAGAAACACAGAAGATATCATTGAGCTGGTAGGATTGACAAAAGAACTTCCGGTGTCTGTTCGGTTTATTGAGGAAATGCCTTTTAACGGAGAAGGACATGAATTTTCAGGATTGCATTGGAATCATACGAGGATACTAGAGTACATAAAATCATTTTATCCTGATGTCCAAAAAATACCTGATCCGCCTTTTTCGACTTCGTTCAATTATTCAATACCAGGCCACATTGGATCATTTGGAATTATCGCGGCTTATTCGAGATCCTTTTGTGGTACGTGCAACAGAATTAGGGTAACTCCACAAGGGACTATCAAAACATGCTTGTATGGTGAAGGTGTAATGAATGTAAAGGATCTATTTAGAGAAGGTTTGTCTGATACTACAATTAAAGGTAAGTTGATGGATGTTTTTCAAAAGAGAGCTGCTGATGGTTGGGAAGCGGATAAACTTAAGTCCACCGAAGTACACCCATCAATGTCTGAAATCGGTGGATAATTTATTAGAAAAAGTTTTTATAAAACTGAATAGATCATGAGTGATTTTTCTCATTTAAATAAAGAGGGTAAAGCGGTCATGGTAGATATCGGAGAAAAAATACCAACCCGGAGAAGTGCCACGGCAAGGGCTGTTATGATACTACCACCTGAAGTAGTTAATGCATTTACAGATGGGGATATTCAGACAAAAAAGGGTTCTGTAGTCGGTACTGCAATTCTTGCAGGCATCATGGCGGCAAAAAAAACAAGTGATTTAATTCCGCTATGCCACACCTTGGCTCTTGAAGATTGCCAGATTAATATCAGGTTCAATACAGAGAATGA
>JBATMM010000570.1:0-5921 GCA_049289835.1 Saprospiraceae bacterium
GTATTGGGCGGCTCATTACTATAGCCTGCTAATGTATCTGCGATGTACAACTTTGTTTGAATATGCCCCAGATTCACATGATATTCAAGATTGTGAGCATCGTTAAAATAGTCCATCACAATGTTCAGAAATAAACCATTTGTTTCACAATAGGGCTTGAAATCTCTGGCCTCTCCGTTTATTTCAGATGAAGCTGTTCCCCAATAAATATCCTGAGGGTCCTGGCCCTCTTTCAGGCAACCACAGATAATGAGCAATAAGAAGGGTAATAATTTGAACTTCATATCATTTGTTTATTTTGAATAATTATTTTCACTCCAGGCAGGCTGATTTAAAAGCAGATCCTACTTGTTGATTGTAATACTCTTTGTTACAATTTTATATACATCCATAAGTTCCGGATGTTGTTCAAGAAGATGAAGATGCTTTTGTATGGTTTTCATATCTCCTCTGATGGCAGGGCCTGTTTGACTTTCCTTCGGACCTGATAAAATGGCTTTACTAAATGTCTCCAGTATCAGGGGCTTTAAGATTTCAAATGGCAGTTGATTTTCTATACAAATCGATTCTGCTAATGTGAGCATGTGATTGGAGAAATTATTAGCAAATACCGCAGCGACATGTAGTATAGATTTTTGTTCATCCGTCATCCTGTACACAGCGGAAGATAACCGGCCTGCAATTTGATCCAGTTCAATCCAGATATCATCATCATGTGTGGTGATGATGATCGGAATAAACCGAAAAGAGACATCGTGATTGTCCGAAAAACTCTGTAAAGGATAAAACCCTGCCCTTCGATTGAATGGTAGAACATCAAGCTCAAGAATACCTGAACAATGAACACAAAGCGCTTCAGGGCTAATGATTTTTTTTAATTCCAATGCCATTGGCATGATGACGTCATCCGAAACCGTCAGAAAATAAATTTCTGCATCAGGATAGATCTCCTCCAGCTTTGATGTATGTGAAGCGGACTTAAGTTTGTCTGAAAGAAGTCTTGCAGCCTCAGGAGTCCGGTTGTAGACCTGCATGATTTCGCAACCCGCATCCTGTAATGCAGGCATCAATTGATGGGCCAGACGTCCTGCACCGATGCAAACGATTTTCATCTTTTTTTACGCTTTACGCAGCCGTTTATAAAGACCTATAAACATGCCCAGCAGCATGATGATCGCTCCTCCCCAAAATAAATTGATACCCGGAAATAATATCGCTTCAAGTACGATATAATCATTTCTCGGG
This sequence comes from Saprospiraceae bacterium, assembly GCA_049289835.1. GTDB lineage: Bacteria > Bacteroidota > Bacteroidia > Chitinophagales > Saprospiraceae > Opimibacter. The sequence continues at coordinate 1,246 of JBATMM010000570.1, forward strand.
ACCTCCTCTGCCATTTCTAAAGCCAATGACGGCTTCTCTACCGGACGAGCGAGGAGCAGAGTGAATTCTTCTTTCGCAGGATCTATTTTTTCGAGGCGTACATGAAGGGCCAGATCAGGGATATACACTTTCATATTGTATGGACTGCCATCACGAATAAAATAAAGTGGCCTGGCTGTGAATATCTGATGACGCGGAGTTTCAATTTTCACAACGCCATGAATGGCAATGTCGCCTTCCTCTGCTTTATAATTTGGATGTGTAATATTTTTATCAATGCCCTCGAAGGTGATCTTCAGGTCTCTCCATGATTTTGTTTCAGTAGGCTTGATGACAAGTGGCTCATATTTCAAATTTTCATCCAGCGGGATAAGACTATCAAGTGATGATGATTTCAAACGAAGACGAAGGTTCAAATCATTGATCTGATCATTCATGCCGTACAGAAGTCCTTTTCTGACGAGAAGTGTCGGATATGCTTTTTTAGTTCCTGGCATTTCAATATTCCGCACAGAAAAATTACCAGATAATGCCAGATCATTTTCTTGTCTGATATAACCCTGGTTTTTAGAGTCAAGAGAAATACTATCAAGCGTTACAATAAATTTTCCAACAATAATCGAATCACCGGGACTGACATTGTAGGATTTGTATTCCAGCAGGCTGTCTGCTTTCGCAATATTGGCCACATCCTGTTGTTCAGGTGGAAGACCTGCTACATAAGTGAACATATCCCGGTCTGCGTATCGTTTCGTGTCAGGATTAGCTGTAGCTACTTTTGTTAATTTTCGATCATACAACACATCAGGATAGGTAGTGAAATGTTCTACCGTATCACCTTTCTCCGTCATTTTCAAAAACTCAACTTCATAAAAACGAGTAAGGCCCTGCAGTGTATCGGATTTGTATGTCACCCAATATCCATTCATGAACATGGGCATATTTTTGATGAGAAAAGCATTTTTACCAGGGTCAAATCCCTGTGCGATTCCCTCTTCAGCAAATTTGTTTTCACTGACAATTCGTTTATTCAATCCACTCGCCATGATGCCGATGATCATCAATGCAAAGCCACCATGCGATAATCCTGAAGCCATAGCCCCTAATGTTCGCTTTCCAAAATTGATCAGGTAATCGACATTTGATATCACACCAAAACTTGCTGCACTCAGCAACACCGCATATTGCCAACCTGGAAGTATGATCCATTTCGATAATAGAAATGCCGCAACGGATCCTATAGCTGCAGAAATAACAATGTGCTTAAAGAATTTATTTTTATACAAATCCCATCCCATTCCACCGAACCTCAACATGAGTGTAGGGCCAGCTAACAATGTGACTAAAACAGCTATCCAAAGTTGAAAACGGTTATAGTGCGTGATCGGATCTAACGGAATGGCTTTGTGATAAGATGTCATATCACCTTTACCCATCATTGATCCATACACATCAATCAATTTATTCCAAACCGGAATACTCGTCGTAAATGAAATCAGAATAGAGGAGAAGATTAAAATAAGCGAACCCACAAACATCCAAAACTCGCGGCTCTGCATGCTCTCTTCTTTTTTAATGACAGGTACAGATTTATATCGAGAGAAAAAGAAATAACCTGCCGCCAGCATGAATATGCCGATGAATCCGACAAGCTGCCATTCAAGACCCATCTCTGTAAATGCATGTACACTTTCTTCACCAAGTATGCCCGACCTCGTGAGGAATGTTGAATACACAGCCAGCATAAATGACCCGATATAAAAAAGATATGTTGTGCGAAGTGAATGTCCTGTATGTCTTGATATGAAATTGCCATGCAATGCGGCAAGCATCACGACCCAGGGAACAAGAGACATATTTTCAACAGGGTCCCATGCCCAATAACCTCCGAAACTTAATGCTTCATACGCCCAGGCTCCACCCATCAATATACCTGTGCCCAATATCCCACATGAAAACAAAGTCCATGGCATGACAGGTTTTAACCATTCAGTATGATTCTTTTGCCACAATCCTGTCATCGCAAAACAAAACGGAATGGATACAGAAGCAAAGCCAAGAAATAATGTGGGTGGGTGAATCGTCATCCAATAATTCTGAAGTAATGGATTGAGCCCATTACCGGTGATCATTGATAGGTAATTTGGATTCTGGAATATCGGTGCATCCATACTATTGCGCATCATCATAAACGGACTACTGCCCATTCTGAATGAATCCGCGAAATAAACACCAGCGATCATGGATACGAGCACTACCTGGATGGCGGATAACCAGGTCATAACACCCGACTCCCATTTCTTTGCAGTGAATAATACTACAGAACCCAATACGACGTGCCAGAACATCCATAGAAGAAAACTACCTTCCTGCCCTTCCCAAAATGCGGAGAATATATATTTCATTGGCAGATCATTGGATACATGATCCCAGACATACCGGTATTCATAATACTGGCGGATCATCATATAGAAGATCAATCCGATGACAGAGAGAATCGAAATGGCATGAACGCCCCAGGAGATGCGACTAAACTTCAACCATGAGGCATCCTGATCTGTAAGTGTGGTTTTGCGGTATGCAAAAAAGGTAAGGAGTGCGGATACGAGGCCGGAGAGAACGAAAAAATGACCGAGCCTGCCCGGGAGGAGATGCTCTCCTATATACTGGATGTCTTGCATGAATGATTACATATTGCTCCTGACGAGCACCTCTTCATTTTTATATTTGGAAGGGCACTTCATCAAAATGCTGGAGGCTACAAATTCGTCACCTTCAAAAGAGCCAGTGGCGACGATTTGTTCGCTGAGTTCAAAATCCTGAGGCTTTGCTGAATGAAGTGTTACTTTATGTTCTTCTCCATTCTGGTCCTTCATGAAAAAGGTGAAGAGATTAGGATTTTCCTCTGCATTGTAATACATCGGTTTGTCTTTCGAAAGCATACCGACTACTTTGGCAGATTCACCTGAATTTTTCACGTGTGTGAACGTGCTATAGGTGCTCATATCTTTAGAAGCTGATATAAGCATGACTACACCGCCGGCCATCAGGGCTATGATAATAATGGGCATTAATTTCATTGGATAAGCTGTGTTTTAAGGTTCAATCCCTGTGGTACTGAATCTTTGTGCAAATTTACAGGAAAATAGCCACAAAGAGTTACAACTCAAGTAACGAAATGTGCCTGTAGAAAGTGCCTTTATACCTTATGAAAGAAGTTGTTAGCCTTAAAAATGCAGGAATATATCAGGAAGGAGTAAAAGTCCTGAGCGATGTCAATCTATCTGTCAGCCAGACTGAGTTTGTCTACCTGATCGGTAAGACCGGAAGCGGGAAAAGCTCGTTGATGCGGACCTTATGGGGTGATTTGCCGCTGAAGGAAGGAGATGGCCAGGTGGCAGATATATCACTTTCAAAGCTTCAACCTATCAATATTCCGACTTTAAGAAGGAGGGTAGGGATGGTTTTCCAGGATTTTCATCTCTTTCCACAATGGTCAGTAGCTGAAAATCTCAGGTTTGTGCTCGATGCCACTGGTACAAATGATGAAGCCGAACAAAATAAAATCATCAGAGAGGTATGCGCTGATGTTCAGCTTTCAGATAATATCAACAAACCTGTTCATCAGCTTTCTGGTGGTGAGCAGCAAAGGGCTGTAATAGCGCGGGCTGTGCTCAACAAACCTCAGATACTTCTCGCAGACGAGCCGACAGGACATTTGGATCCTGAGACTGCTGATGCTATTCTTCAGTTGATGCGTCGTCTGGCAGTGGAATATCATACGGCGATATTGATGGCGACACATAATAACGGTGTGATCGAAAGATTTCCAGGGAGAGTGTATAAAGTGGGTAATGGGAAAGTGGTGGAGATGGATTAAGTTTTTGGTTTGCCCCTTCGAAATTGCCATAGCAATTTCGAAGGGGCAAAAGAGGTTCTGTCAAAAACGCATCACATTATTATCTGCAAAAGCTTTAAACAGCAACATTAACAACTTAAATTAGCATGACTCAACTAAATATAAGTTGAAGACCATCAAATTTGAACTATTTATCAATGAAAGCCTTCAAAAGTTATTTAACAAGCCTTTGCCTCGTCATTATATTTATCATGACATCATGCGAAAAAATTGAACCAGCTGTGATCTCAAATGGGGTTCTCTCCTTGCCACTTTGGTCAGATTGGAAATACAAACACCTCCAGGGGATTGATACAATAGAAGGAATTTTTACTGATGGATGTGAGGAAATAGGTTACAGTGCGGGATACTTTACCAGTAGCGATTACACGCATTCAGCTGAGGATTTGTATTATGAAGAAATTTTAATTGACGGAGTGCCATGCAAAATTGTTGAGGTACGGGGACAGGGTGAATTTGATATTTTGCTCTTTTTGTTTTTTAAAAAAGGAGTAAGTGAATCTGAACAAGGTCACTTGGGTATAAATGATCCGAAGGATGTCGGAAAATATATAGATATTTTTAAATCAGTACATTTTCTTTAAATAAACCTTACTTGGAGTTTCTGAATTAAAAATTTATCAATTCATAAAATATGATGACAATTTTTTATTTCAAAATTTAATTGGCAAAGCAAATGTAGACGTTGTTTTAGTTTCGACCTCAAACACAGGCTGAATTTATTACTCTATACATTAAACCTCATGCCCGTATACCC
>JBATMM010000571.1:0-2994 GCA_049289835.1 Saprospiraceae bacterium
CGCCCGGACTTAAGGAAACTGACTTTTGTCTTCGGATATTCCAACTGGCTTTGCGTATTTCAATGATCATTTCCAAATGATTTCGCGGTCTTTTTTTTCATGTCCAGGCGGTTGCAAAAAGCCCCGACAAGAGAAAAAATATTGCAAAACGTAGGGGCGTTTTGCAACCGCCCCCTCGTTTTGCAACCGCCCCTGGGTTTTGCAACCCCCCGGAGTTTTTGAAACCGTACTTAGATTATGTCTTCAAAATTTGGTGACTTTTTCTGTATTTTTAAACCAAAGGTGATTGATCCAATAGATCATCTGGAAAAACTGAATATGAAATTCAAAAAATATGAGTAAATCCGTTTGTTGTTTAATTGCATCCTTCGTTCTATCCTTTCAATTTGGTTTTGCTCAATCGATTACAACGGTCCATGTTGATTCATTTACGATCGACTCAAAAGTGTTGAAGGAAGCATGCAAGGTTTATTTATATCTGCCCGAAAATTATAATTCCACCACAGAAAAGTACCCTGTAGTGTATCTGTTAGACGGAGAGTATTACTCGTCATATGCTGCAGATGTGTCTTCATTGCTTGCCCAAAGTCAACTTGCTCCGGCCTGCATCATCATCGGTATTACTTCTAACAACCGGCAACGTGATTTTTCTCCTGCACTGGATGAAAATACAGATCAAACCCAGGATATACAATTTGCCGGTGGTGCTGATCATTTTCTTTTGTATATAAAAAATGAGTTGATACCTACTGTTGATGAAAAATACAGAACCTTATCTTATCGACTACTTATTGGACATTCAACTGGTGGCTTATTGGCTTATTATTCTCTGTACAAAACTCCTGGTCTGTTCCATGCTATAATTTCGATCGACGGAAGTACCTGGTGGAACAAAGGTAAAGTTGGCAAAGAGGTGATAGAATACCTTAGTAGCCACCCGGATTACAAAGGAAAAATATTTGAATGCAGAAAAGATATTCACATACCCGTACGTTATCCCCCCAACATAGAACTGCTTACTTTTTTGGATAAGACTAGACCTGTTGGTTTAGAATATTATTATTTAGAATTACCAAATGAGACGCATGGCACGATTGTCATACCAGGGATATATTATGGATTGAAAGAAATTTTTTTCAACTATTCAAAAGAACAGAATTAAGCTTTTACTTCACTGATAAAATAGCAAGCACGCCCCGACAAGAGAAAAAATCATACTGTAACGGTAATACCAAATATTGGTATCTTTAGGTAAAATAAAGAAACAATGGCAAAGAATACTTCGGTAACATTAGGTAAGCATTTCGAGCAAATAATTGAACAAAGTATAGAATCCGGAAGATATGCCTCTGCAAGTGAAGTGATCAGAGAAGGACTTCGGCTCGTCGATGAGCGGGAACAGAAAATTAAAATATTAAAAGAGGCCATAGAAGCAGGAGAAAGAAGTGGATATGTTAAAAACTTTGATCCTGTAGAGCATCTGCATAAACTGAATAAGAAATTCAAAAAATGAAATTGAGGTATGAAGTACGTAAACTCGCCCTATCAGATTTAGATGCTATTTGGGAATACACAGCTGATCAATGGTCTAAACAACAAGCGAACAAGTATTATAAACAAATATTTGAGGTCATCAATGATATTTGTTCCAACCCTGAGATCGGAAAGATCATAAATGACGTCAAAGAAGGTCATAGAATGATGTATGTAAAGTCAAATATGATTGTCTATAAAATAGTAAATAATAAGATTTTAATTGACCGGATTTTACATCAAAGAATGGATATAGTGGCACAACTAAATGAATGAATCTTAAAAACACCTAACTTAACAAAATGAACCTTGTAGAAATAAACATGGAAAAGATAAGTAAGCTTTGTGCTATTCACAAGGTTGCTAGGCTATTTGTGTTTGGGTCAGTGCTTAGAGACACTTTTAATCAGGATAGTGATATTGATCTGATCGTTGATTTTGATCATGTGGATTTAAATCATTACGCAGACAACTATTTTGACCTCAAGCAAAAACTGGAAGATATTTTTAACAGATCCGTCGATTTATTAGAAGAAAAAGCTATTAAAAATCCATACTTAAGAAAAGAACTGGAAAAAGAGAAAAGATTAATTTATGGATCATAAAATCCAGGTAACAAACTCGCCCAACTCGCCAACGAAGTACTTAGCGATTATAAAAAAAGAAATACTTCAGATAAGAATTGGTAATGAAATCAATTACCACCCTCAGCTTATTATTTTCTTGCTTTTGCTAACACTGCATCCATATATTGTTTAGCCTCCCCTTTTGTTGAAATAGTTTCAAAATTGGCAGTTATCGCAAGCCTTTCTGCTGGTATACCCGAGGACAATTCATGATCTACTTTATTTGCAATGGCTAAAAAGCCATAAATATTGCCTCTTTCAGGTAGTGGGGAAATGTCAAATGCTTCCAATGCTTCACCAGTTAAAGACTCAGGTATTACTTTCTCGATTTCCGGGGTAGCGGTTGCGGCAAGGGATGTTGGACAATCTTGTCTTACACTTGCACAAGTAAGTAATGGAATCAAACTATTTGCCTGCTTGTCCCTGTTGGTTAACGGATGTAGGTTTAAAATTTCCTCCACGGTCTTAAGCATTGAAGTATGATCAAACAACGTATTACAGACAGTGTTTCGGGGAATAAACGGAGAAACTACAACAGCCGGAACACGCACGCCGTATTGTTCAAAAATAAATCCGTTATTGCTGAATGGTCCCCCCAGGTGATCAAAGTCGCCTGGTGCCGTGGCAGCGGGAGGAGGTGCATAATTGTAGGCAGAATCGTAGAAACCACCATGTTCATCATAGGTTATGATCAGTAAACTTTTTTCCCAGACTTCTTGTACCCCTCGAATAGCTTCATATACCTTTTTAATTAAATCTTCACCTGCTTTCATTCCATCCAGTGGGTGTTGTGAAGATCCTCCTTTAAAAGTCCCATTCGAAATTTTTCCATAAT
>JBATMM010000572.1:0-11939 GCA_049289835.1 Saprospiraceae bacterium
CGGACAGGTCGCGACCTGTCCGTACTCTTAAAAAAATTATAGTTAAACATCTTCTCTCTACGCTATTTGAAGTTTTAACTTCAAATCAATATTTCGGATCATTGGTCATAACGAAAATCTCTCTCAAGCAGCTTGGAGCTGCGATTTGTAATTTCCCATTGCAACAATTTGTTAGTCGCTATTTGAAGTTTTTTAACTTCAAATCAATATTTGGGATTCTGGATCATAATGAAAATCTCCTCAAACAGCTTGCAGCTGCGATTGACAATCCCCAACCATAGCTATTCATTTCCTTTTCCACTTTTCCACCTTTCTGCCTCTTCCTCCTTTTACAACTCAAAAACCCTTTCCTGCGTTACTCTGTTTACTTTTGCTAATTCTTTCTAGCCATTTGACTTTTACCGTCTATGAATAAATGTTTCAGTTTTCTTTCGATCAGCCTTCTTAGTACATTATTCCTTTTCTCGTGTAAAGGATCTAAATCTGCTGTACAATCGACTGCTCCAGTACCTCATGCCCTTCTCTGGAAAATCGAAATAGCAGGTCAGTCACAACCTTCATACCTTTTTGGAACAATCCATATGATTCCAAAGGATGATTATTTCCTTCCTTCCGGTCTTGATGAAGCTTTTGATAAAAGCAAACAGGTTGTATTTGAAATAGACCTTGATGAAATGTCGGACATGGGATCTATGATGGGCATGCTGTCCAATCTGATGATGAAAGATGGGACGACATTGAAAGATCTTCTGACTCCACAAGAGTATATTGAAGTTTCAAAATATTTTGACAATATGGGTTTACCTATGTTCTTATTGTCAAAGGTGAAACCAATGTTCCTCTCGATGTTAGCTGAAGTAAATATGAACCCTGAAGAAATGCAATCTGATGACATCGTTTCCTATGAGATGAATTTGTACGATAGAGCACAAAAGGCAAAGAAAGATGTAGACGGATTGGAGACCATGCAATATCAGATGTCCCTGTTTGATAGCATCCCATACAAAGATCAGGCTGTCATGCTGATTGATGCCATCAGAAGTACAAATACAGAATCAGATATGTTCGACCAGACATTAGATTTGTATCTACATCAGGACATCGAAGCCATGATTGAAATGGTAGATAGCTCACAAGCCGGTCAGGGTGCAGGTTATGAAAATGTGCTCATCAATAATCGCAATCAAAACTGGATCCCGATCATGTCAAAAATGATGAAAAATGGTCCTGTATTTTTTGCTGTTGGTGCCGGTCATCTCGCAGGAGAAAATGGTGTACTTAGCCTGCTAAAAAAACAAGGTTACAAAGTGACTCCGGTTTCCGTTTATAGAGCCACTGTTCCAAAACGGGTTTGATCTTAAAAGGAAAAACTCCAAAATTTCTAAGTGACTTCCTTAAGTGCCCTTATGCTCCCATGTGGTTCCATTTATTTTCGGGGATATAATATCTGCATTGAAATACAATGATTTCTGTATCTATTTTTACCACTTAGGAACTTAAGACAACATAAGAAGTCACTTAGAAAATTCAATTGCCCAATGAATACGATTTAGGAATTGAAAGTGGTAAAAAAAGAGGACGCGGATTTAATTTGAAAAATTATGATTATTTAAGATTTGATTTCCTTTTCCTCTAACCTATTTTCTATGTGGCTTTCTATGTTTTCTATGTGTCTATGTGGTAAGCCTTATGTGTTTCAGCAAAAAAAAAGAGGACGCAGATGAATAAAGAAAACTTAAGATTAATTAGGGTTGATGGTCGGCATTAAAAATTTTTCGGTAGTAAATCTCAAATCTCAAATACGAAGCTCACACTACAGTTTTGCTTTCAAATATTGACCGGTTACAGATTCCTTACATTTTGCTACCTGCTCAGGAGTGCCCTGGATCACAAGATGTCCGCCTTCATCACCACCTCCGGGACCAAGATCGATGACCCAGTCCGCTGTCTTGATGACTTCCATATTGTGCTCTATGATGACGACGGTATGGCCTTTCTCCACAAGCGCATTCAATGCATTCATCAGCACATGAATATCGTGAAAATGCAATCCCGTCGTCGGCTCATCAAAAATGAAAAAGAGATGACGATCATCCCTGTCTTTGGTAAGAAATGATGCAAGCTTAACGCGCTGTGCTTCGCCACCAGAAAGAGTACTTGAGGCTTGCCCAAGTTTGATGTATCCCAATCCAACATCCTGAAGAGGTTGCAATCGTTCGGCGATATCTTTTTCATCTTCAAAAAATTCAACGGCCTCATCAACACTCAACTCAAGGATATCATAGATATTCTTCCCTTTGTATTTTATTTCAAGTATTGGTTTTTGAAATCGTTTCCCGCCGCATTCATCACATACCAGCTTGACATCTGCCAGGAACTGCATTTCAATGATGATCTCGCCATCTCCTTTACACGTTTCACAACGTCCACCTTCCACATTGAATGAAAAATGTTTTGGTTTGTATCCATTTACTTTCGCCAGGTGCTGATCTGTCATCAACTTTCTGATAGCATCATACGCTTTGATATACGTGATCGGATTGGATCTTGAACTTCTGCCTAATGCCTGTTGCCCTATCACCTCTATTCCATCTATACGCTGATAATCTCCGGTGATCGATTTCAATAGATTGGTATGTGATCCGGTAGTAATACCAAGGACTTGTGATAATGCAGGTTCAAGTACGTGCCGCACTAAAGTAGTTTTTCCTGACCCACTCACACCTGTCACGACGGTCATGCAATAAAGTGGAATTTCGACATTTACATTTTCTAAATTATGAAGCCTCGCACCTTTCAGAAATATTTTATTTGGAGATGTACGTCTCTTCTTTGGCGTCGGTACAGTTTTGCGCCCTGTCAGGTATTGATGCGTAAGGCTGATTTTTCCGGTTGGACCATTTTCAATAAAATCATCATAAGGTCCCTCATACACAATCTCTCCTCCATGGATACCGGCTAATGGGCCTACATCAATGATGTAATCCGCCTGCTGAATCATTTCTTCTTCATGTTCAACGACGACTACTGTATTACCAAGATCTCTCAATTCAAACAATACCTTCAAGAGCTGTCCCGTATCCTTCGGATGTAGACCTATGCTGGGTTCATCAAGTATGTAGAGTGAACTGGTGAGATTACTTCCAAGATTTCTTGTGAGATGTATACGTTGTGTTTCACCACCACTTAGTGTTGAAGAAATTCGTTCGAGATGAAGATAGCCAAGACCTACATCGCTCATCGTACGAAGACGGTTTCTCACTTCAAGAAGAATGCGTGCAGCAGTTGATTCTTCATGTTTTGTAAGTTTCAATTCCGTAAAAAATACACGAAGATCTTTTACAGACATGTTGGCCAATTCGGGTAATGACTTCCCGTCAACCTTCACATATGTTGCTTCAGGTCTGAGTCTTCCACCACCGCACTCCGTGCATGTCGTACGTCCACGATAGCGGGCGAGCATCACGCGGTTTTGAATTTTATAACTGCCCTGCTCCAGTTCTTTGAAAAAAGCATGAATACCTCGAATGTCATTAGTGCCGTCCCACAATAACTTTCGCTGTGCAGTTGACAACTCCATATATGGCTTGTGGACTGGGAATCCCTGCTTATTTGCTTTCTTTAAAAATTCCTGTTGCCATACATTTGATTTCTCCCCACTCCAGGCAGCCACCGCTCCTTCATACACACTGAGTGATCCATCCGGAATGACCTTATCTTCATCAATGCCGATGATCTTTCCAAAACCTTCACAACGTGGACATGCACCGACCGGATTATTGTAATTGAATAGTTTGGGTTCAGGTTCGATAAATGTAAGACCGTCTAATTCGAAGCGATTATTAAATTCTGTTTTTTCACCACCCTCAACTTCAACGATACATTCACCTTCAGCTTCATAGAATGCAGTCTGCACACTATCTGCAGTCCGTTTTTTAAATTCTTCATCATGTGAGACCGGAAAACGATCGATGACTAAGCTCAGATCACCTTTTTTCAGTCCCTGTGCTTTTTGTTTGATGATGGCTTTGTATTCTGTCAGAAAGTCATCGATCTTAATCGTCTTGCCTTTCCATTGAATACGGTTGTATCCTTTCTGAAGCAGAAGTTGCGATTCTTTTTCGATGGTCCTTTTTTCATCTCGTATAGAGATCGGAGCTATGATCATTAACCTGGTCCCTTCCGGAAGGCCGGTGATATAATTGACGACATCGGTTACCGTATGTTTTCTGACTTTTTCACCTGAAATCGGACTTATGGTCTGTCCGACTCGTGCGAAGAGCAAACGCAGGTAATCATAGATTTCAGTCATGGACCCAACGGTGCTCCTTGCATTCCCACCTGAGACCCGTTGTTCGATGGCAATGGCAGGACAAATACCACGTATCAAATCCACATCTGGTTTTTTCATCCTGTTCAGAAACTGACGGGCATATGAACTCAGACTTTCGACATATCTACGCTGACCTTCAGCGTATAAGGTGTCCATGATCAGGGATGATTTGCCTGATCCTGAAAGGCCGGTGACCACCACCAGACGGTTTTTGGGTATGGTTACACTTACATTTTTAAGGTTGTTACTTCTGGCTCCTATGATCTCAATCTGCCTGGCAGACGGCCTGGGAAGTGGGCTTGCAGAAGAAATACTTTTTAATTTACCCGGCATAAGGGAATGTTTTGGCGCAGTTTTTGTTGACCTTCTAACAGGCTATCAGATTGATTAGTTGCCAGGCAGCAGGATCATTCCGGTAGTCGTTAAGTTCATGTTAAAGAATTTTATCTTTGTAAAAATAGTTGTGCAAAGAAAAGAATTCCCTTAGCTTAGCAGCCTATTAATCAATTTGGTCACAATAAAATCTTTTTTATAGCTACTACTCTACACTGTTTTTAAGACAAGGGTTTGACGTCAGACCTGATCTATTTCTAACTGTAAACATGTGTAGTATGCAAGTGCAACCGCTCAATGACCAACAACTAATTGATTATTATCTGGCCGGAGACGAGGCCGCATTTTCCACACTTCTTCATCGCCACAAGGCCAAAATTTACTCTTCGATCTATATGTTCACCAAAGATCGTGAGTTGGCCGATGACCTTTTCCAGGATGTTTTTATCAAGATCATTGACACCCTGAGGAAAGGAAAATACAACCACGAAGGTAAATTCCTTCAATGGGCACTGAGGATTTCCTACAATATGTGTGTAGACCAGTTCAGACGGTCTAAAAGACGTACCAAAGTTTCTGTTACGGAGACATTCGATATTTTTGATGTCCTGGAGTGCGAAGATCCAAACATGGAGATGAGCATGATGCGTGATCAGACTTATGATCGTGTCAGGACACTGGTCGATATGCTTCCATCAGAACAGCGCGAAGTAGTCATTCTGAGACACTATGCCGATATGTCATTCAAAGAAATAGCCTGCCTCACTGATGTGAGTATTAATACTGCTCTTGGTCGTATGCGTTATGCCCTGATCAATATCCGCAAGTTGATCGAAGAGAAAGAACTGGTGATTTGACCCAAATAAAAATGAATGTAAAAAAGCGAACCGGTCGATAGATCAGTTCGCTTTTTTTTTGCCTTGAATTCAATTTGAAAGATTGCAGAAATCACTGTTGTTCGAGTGTCTCTGACCTCGAACAAACAGCAGGTTCGAGATGTGAGATGTGAGATGTGAGATGTGAGATGTGAGATGTGAGATGTGAGACGATTTGGAGTAATAAGTTAAGAAATGAACCAATCAGGCAACATTTTCATTTTTTGATTAAAATCGCAAATCGCAAATCGCAAATCGCAAATCGCAAATCGCAAATCGCAAATCGCAAATCTCAAGGTGCTAACCTATCGATCATCCAGTTGGATTTATTTTTAGTGTATCTGAATCTGTCATGCAATCGTTCGTGCCGGCCTTGCCAGAATTCGATTAGATGAGGTTCGACATTGTATCCACCCCAAAATTCAGGATAGGGGATAGGATCAATATTTTCATATTGCTGAGTTAGAAAACTAACTTTTTCGTCCAGTACTTTCCGGTCTGGTATGACTGTGCTTTGAGGTGAAGCTAAAGATCCAATCTGACTGCCACGAGGTCTTGAATGAAAGTAGGTTTCAGATTTTTCTCTGGATAATTTTTTTGCAACACCCTCTATTCTGACTTGCCTTTCCAATTCTTTCCAAAAAAATACCAGAGCTACTTTTGAATTTTCAGCGATGTCTCTTGCCTTATCGCTTAGATAATTTGTATAAAATTCAAAACCATCATGCGTTACACCTTTTAATAAAACGATCCTTGCAGAAGGTTGGCTATGCTTATCCACTGTAGCCAGAGTCATGGCATTTGGTTCAACGATTTCAGCCGTGATAGCTTCATCCCACCATAGCAGGAATTGTTCAATGGGATCAGCATCAAGATGTTCTAAATCCAATTTGCCTTTCTGATACGATTTACGGATATCTTCAATTTTTTTCAAAACGATATTTCCTTTATAAAATGAACTTTTATGATAAATATTATGGGTTAAAGATAGCGAGCAATCACATTCTCATGTCCATAAGATTCCGAATAACCAACCTTAGCCTCAGCCTTTTGTTTATTTCATATTGTTTATTACATATTGCCTTCTCTGCCCCTAAATCCCCTATGCTTCGACCTCCTAATCTCATCCTTATGCTATGGTTCGACCTGCTTTCCCACTTCCTTGTGCTACAGCTCACCAACCGCAGCTAAGCAACCAGGGGACTTTTGTTTTTTTTGCTTCTTCCTTCGCCTCAGCCTTCGCCTCAGCCTCTTGTTTATTGCCTATTGCCTATTGTGTATTGCTCATTGCTCATTGTCTTTTCCTTCGCCTCCGCCTTAGCCTTAGCCTCTTGTTTATTGCCCATTGCTGATTATCTTTGAAAGCCTCATGATTAAGCGTCGTGGTACAGATCAGGCAATTGATGTTCTTCAAAAATTTGTCTAACACCTCTTTCGAATGGCTCGATATTTTCCCATATGGGCCCTCGGGTTTATTTTTTTGTTTGCAGTTAATTCTGGAATATCTCAAACATTTAATGGGGTAGGAGGGCTTCCTGTCCCTCCTGGTGCACCAGTTATGACACAAGGTATCACCACCTCACCCTGCACTGTTACGGGAATTGGGGTCTTAGGAAGTGGCTGTACAGTACTTGATCATCTTACGCTCGATTTTACGCATACATGGGTAGGAGATGTTGCTCTTTTTCTGATAGCCCCTAATGGCCTGATATTGGAGCTTTCGTCTGACAATGGTGCCGCAGGAGATAATTATCAAATCACCACCTTCACTGACAATACTGCATTATTTATTACAATGGGGGCGCCACCCTATAATGGAACATTCAGACCGGAAGGAAGACAAACAAATACCAACCCTCCATTCCCAAATACAGCTCCATTAGGCACATTTACATTTGCCAATACTTTTAATGGAGTTAATGCGGATGGAGACTGGACATTATTGATCAATGATCATGTTGGACTGGATATAGGCACACTTAATTCATGGTCTTTAACCTTTATAGCCGGTGGAGGAACACCGCCTACAGTAGACCTCGGACCGGATCTTACGATCTGCCCGGGCCAATCAACAACCATAACCGCCAATGTTGTTCCTTCGGCCACTTCTTACATGTGGAGCACAGGTGCAAGTACACCCTCAATCACAGTGACACCGGTGGCCAATACAACCTACTATGTAACGGTTTCGAATAATGGGTGCATTGATAAGGATACGATCAATGTCATCATCAATCCGAATGCTGTAAATGCAAATGCAGGACCTGATAAAAATGTTTGCCAGGGCGGATCTGTCTCCATTACAGGTTCAGGAGGAGGTCCGACAGCTACTTACAATTGGAGCAGTGGCCAGAATGGCCAGACAATAAGTGTGAGTCCTGGTTCTACAACTACCTACACGCTCAGCGTATCCGATGGAGGATGCATGGGCACTGATCAGGTTACCGTCACGGTTGTACCAAATCCTGTCGCTGATGCAGGGCCAAATGTTGCGATTTGCGATGGAGCTTCTACACTCTTAACCGCTACAGGCGGAACCACACCTAATACTTATGCATGGAGTACCGGACAAAACGGTGCGTCTATTAATGTCTCACCCTCAGGCACGACTACCTACACAGTCACCGTCACAGTAAACGGATGTATGGGTACGGACAATGTAACCGTAACTGTCAATCCGGCACCTACAGTAGATGCTGGTCCGAATGTCCAAATCTGTTCCGGAGAATCAACACAATTAGATGCAATAGGAAGTGGAGGCACTTATACCTGGAGCAATGGACAAAATGGATCATCCATCAATGTATCACCATCGAATACCACAACCTACACTGTCACAATAACTAATCTTGGTTGTATGGGTACAGACAATGTCACAGTATCTGTCATCAATGTGAATGCAGGAATAACCGGAAATGATGATATATGCGAAGGTTCTTCCACCATACTCACAGCATCTGGTGGATCTTCTTATGATTGGAACACAGGAGCATCAGGAACGAATATCACGGTGAGCCCAAATGTCACCACTACGTACACTGTTACAGTTACCCAGGGAAATTGTTCGGATGTGGCATCCATTCAGGTCGTTGTTAATCCTGTTCCGGTTGCAGTACTGAGTCCTGATCAGTTTATTTGCCAGGGTGGTTCTGCAACACTCACAGCGTCCGGTGGCAATTCATACCACTGGAGCAATGGTGCAAATACAAGCACGATCAATGTCAACCCAAATGCTACTACTTCATACATTGTCACAGTTTCCCTTGGCAATTGTGATGATATTGCAACGGTAGATGTAGTCGTTCATCCCACGCCCAATGCGTCTGCAGGATCTGATGAAGATATATGTGAAGGTGAAACAGTAACCCTTACGGCAACAGGACTTTCAGGTACCGGATCATATGAGTGGAGTACAGGTGAAACTGGTACATCCATAGATGTGGATCCAACATCTACTACAACTTATACAGTTACAGTTACCAATCAATGGGATTGTTTTGATACGGACAACGTCACCGTAAATGTTCATCCGATTCCGGTAGCCAATGCAGGGGTTGATCAGGATGTATGTGAAGGGAATTCAACTACAATTACAGCATCAGGAGGGACTACACCTTCTTCTTATCAGTGGAGCACAGGACAAAACGGTTCGTCTATTTCAGTAAGTCCCGGTTCAAGCACTACCTACATCGTTACGATTTCCGTATTCGGATGTTCGGACACAGATGATGTGGAAGTAAATGTTTTGCCTACACCGATTGCATCTGCAGGGTCTGATCAAAGTACATGTTCAGGAAGTGGAGTGAATCTGACTGCTGCAGGTGGTGGTTCTTATCATTGGAGTGGCGGACAAACCACAGCTTCCATTGATGTTTTCCCTGTATCCACGACAAATTATACAGTGACAGTAACCTCCAACAACGGATGTACGGACACAGACAATCTCACGGTCACAGCGTTTCCTTTACCACAGGCAGATGCAGGACCTGATCAAATCATCTGTGAAGGAGAACAAACAACGCTCGCCGGCTCTGGTGGTGGTACGTATGAATGGAGCAATGGAGATGCCACATCAGCGATTACGATTACTCCCGCAGGAACAACAACGTTTAATTTAACAGTGACTGACATCAATGGATGCTCTGATACAGATGCAGCTACAGTGGTCGTGAATCAATTGCCTGTCGCAAATGCAGGAACCAATGTATTCCTCATCACAGGTGAAATGACGACACTCAATGCTACCGGTGGTGGTACATATCTCTGGAGCACAGGAGAGACCACACAACAAATAATCGTATCACCGCTCGTGACGACTATATATTCTGTCACTGTTACATTAAATGGTTGTACTGCAGTGGATGATGTTACTGTTTTTGTCAATGAAGCACCTGCAGTAGATCTAGGTGCTGATCAGATCATTTGCCAGGGCGAGTCGGTTACGATCAACGCCTTTGTTCCGGGTCCTTTCAATCTAGCATTTATCTGGAATAATGGTGAAACAACACCATCAATAACTGTAGCACCATCTTCAACCACATCTTATGCAGTGACAGCTACAGATTTGAATTCAGGACTATTCAGCATTGATACCATTACGGTCACAGTCAATACACTACCAATTGGAAACCCTGTTATCACCGGTACGAATGTGCTTTGTGAAGGAACAACAGTCACCTATACAATTGATCCTGTTTCCGGAGCTACTTCGTATGCATGGGTTGTACCATCAGGGGCAACAATAATTTCCGGGCAGGGAACAACATCGATTGATGTCAATTGGAGTTCATCCGGAGGACAAGTGCAATTGATTGCATCCAATTCGTGTGGATCATTGCCTGCATCCATTTCAGATATTATCGTCAATAGTGAGCCACTTCTTGTTGGCCCGATTAGCGGTGCACTCAATCCATGTTCATTAGGATCTGGTTCATATGTAATACCGACTGTAGCCACTGCAGACTCTTATAATTGGACTTTATCAGGTGGGGCAACTATCACTTCAGGTCAGGGAACAAACAACCTAGACATCAATTGGAATGGCGCTGCAGGAGGACACCTTTGTATAGCAGCTGCAAATGAATGCGGGATCTCTGATACGATTTGTCTTGACATCACCACGACCTCAAATCCTGTTGTTGATGCAGGAACAGATCAGACTGTGTGTGGACTTAGTGGAAATCTGAATGCTACCGGATCAGGATCATGGACATTATCAACTGGTCCCGGAACAACACAATTTTCAAATGCTAATTCGTCCTCTTCAAATATAGTGGTGTCAGCACCTGGGTTGTATATTCTCAATTATTCAAATACACAGAGTGGTTGTTCGGCTCAGGATCAGATGCAAATTCAATTCAATGACAATCCAACGATCATCAATCAGATCAACGATTGTAACAATACAAATACTGCCTATAGTGTGAGCTTTGAAGTTTCCGGAGGACAAGGTCCATATCTGATCAATGGAAATACATTTGCCGGTGGTATTTATACCTCTACTCCGATTTTATCAGGTGATCCGTTTTCGTACCAGGTGACAGATGCAAATGGTTGTATTTCAAATGTTGTCAATGGACAAATCACCTGTTCGTGTACTTCTTCTGCAGGATCTATGGACCTGGCCCAAATTGATGCTTGTGTTGATGCCAAAGTTACAGCCACTTATCTTGGTGGTGGATTTCCGGACGGCAATGACAAACTTGCTTATGTGTTGTATGA
Source organism: Saprospiraceae bacterium (assembly GCA_049289835.1). Classification (GTDB taxonomy): domain Bacteria; phylum Bacteroidota; class Bacteroidia; order Chitinophagales; family Saprospiraceae; genus Opimibacter. Next base: position 11,263 of record JBATMM010000572.1, read on the forward strand.
TGGAAATCTTCAGACAGGAATTATTGCATGGAATTCAATTCCTGAATTCTCATTTGTCCCTCCGATGTTAGTGGAGACAACCTATTTTATTTCAGCTGTGATTGGTGATGAAGGGCCTGGTGGTTTGCCAACTCTGAGTGATCCGTGTCTTGCCATTTCTCCCGGTACGCCTATTGTGTTTCATGATTTTCCAACAGCATTTACAGGTACTGATCAGGTACTTGGTTGTGAGCCGGATTTTGTGGAGTTAAGTGCTTCAGGTTCATCATCAGGAGTAGATATAATTTATCATTGGACATCCCCTGATAGTGGATCGATCAGCGGACCAGCAGATTCTATGATCATCAGGGCTAAAGCCGCAGGCACTTATATTTTGTCCGTGAGCAATCTTATCTCCGGATGTAGATCTTTTGACACAATAGCTGTAAGTTCTGTGCAATTGTCAATCGATTCTATTGATATTACTTCAACTCCGCCTCTATGTGTCGGAGATTGTAATGGAATTGTTCAAATCATTAATAGTGATGCAGCATGGTTATTTGATTTTGGCGATGGTGTTTTCACGTCGAATACTTCAATCCAAAATGCATGTCCCGGCATTTTGAATGTGGCGATCAGGGATACGTTTGGCTGTGTAGTTGACACCTTGATTTCTATTGATGCCCCTCTCCCGGTCA
>JBATMM010000573.1:0-2500 GCA_049289835.1 Saprospiraceae bacterium
CGGACAGGTCGCGACCTGTCCGTACCTCCAAAAATAAATTGAAAGTGCATCCTCGCCTCTCTACCCAGGCATCTTTCCATCCATAGATGGCAATTTAAGATTCATAGCCTCCAGGGTGGTGACTACTTTTTCTGCAACGAAATAATCTCTATACCATCGTTGATCCACCGGAACTATAAACCACGGTGTTGTAGTACGATTGATGACATCTTCATAACACAACATATATTCATCCCAAAGCTCTGCTTCTTTCCAGTCTGCGTCTTTATGTTTCCAGTGTTTCAAAGGATCGTCGATTCGTTGTTGAAGTTCTTCTTTTTGACGCTCGCGTGAAATATGCAACATGAATTTGAGAACGGTAGTGTTGTTATCCTGCTGTAATAAAGTTTCCCAGGCATTGATGGAATTGATCCGGTTTGTTACTGTGTCTTCACCAATCCATTTATGCACACGTTGGATGAGTACATCTTCGTAATGGGAGCGATTGAATATCTGAATCATTCCTTTGGCAGGTGCCTGCTTGTGCACACGCCAGAGAAAGTCATGTGCAAATTCTTCTTCTGTTGGTTTTTTAAAAGGAAAAACTGTTGTGCCTGTTGAATTGACATGGGCAAACACGTTGCGTGTAATGCCGTCTTTGCCGCTTGCATCCATACCCTGGAGAACAACAAGAAGGCTATGTTTTTTTTCGGCGTACATGATGTTTTGCAAATCACCGATATACTTTGCCATTCGTTTTGTCTTACGTTTGGCTTCTTCTTTTGTAAAACCTTCAGGAGCCTTTGTTGAGATTTGAGAGAGCCTGATCATACGGCCATTTTGCTTCTTTTCACAAGGAATGATTGGAGTACAGGGCTGAATCCATTCTTCATATCAGCCGTGATAAAATCAATATGGTATTGAAGACATTTCATTTTAAGACGATCATAGAAACCGGCCATATGTTCAGTGTATACCCGTTTAACTTCATGGGGTCTCAATTTGATTTTTTCGTCTGTCTCCAGATCGATAAACATGTACGGTTTGTTGTCAAATGCAAAATCAATTTCTTTGTCATGATCCAGCACATGAAATAATACAACTTCATGTTTGTTGTGGCGCAGATGCTGTAATGCTCCGAATATTTCTTCTTCAGTACCGCTTTCGAGCATGTCACTAAAGATGATAACCAACGATCTTTTGTGAATGCTGTCTGCAATCTGGTGAAGGGATTGTGCAGCATTAGTTGTTTTATGGATTGGAGGCTCCGTAATCAGCTGTTCCATATAATTAAGCATCAACCTGTAATGGGTTACACTGCTCTTGCAATGTGTATGGATTTTAAGTGTTTCATCAAAAATACTCAGTCCAAAAGCATCTCTCTGTTTACGCAGAAGATTCATAAGTGATGCAGCTGCAAGTACGCTAAATCTGATTTTATTGATACCGGACTGACCTGGTTCGATGACAGGATATTGCATTGAAGAGGAGGCATCGATCACGATCTGGCAGCGCAGGTTGGTTTCTTCTTCAAATTTCTTTGAATAAAGCCTGTCCGTCCGGGCATATATTTTCCAGTCGATATTGCGGGTGTTCTCGCCGGGATTATAGAGCCTATGCTCCGCGAATTCTACCGAAAAGCCATGAAACGGGCTTTTGTGGAGGCCGATGATGAAGCCTTCAACGACCTGGCTCGCAAGGAGTTCGAGGTTGTCAAATTTTCTTAATTCAAACTGATCGAAGTAACTCATTGGGGTCGAAATTAATGAAAAAGCCTTCCTGATGTCTCACGAAGGCTTTAACGTAAAATGTTCGCATTATGGTTTATTGTGCCAGGATAGCTTCAAGCTTATCGCTGAGGACTTTTTTACTTGTGGCGCCTACCTGTTTGTCTACGATTTCCCCGTTTTTGAGGTAAAGGATAGTCGGTATGTTGCGCACATTGAATTTGAGTGATATCTCAGGATTGTTATCCACGTTGACTTTGGCGATGAGGGCTTTGCCATCGTATTCTTTAGCCATTTCCTCGATGTGAGGGCCGATCATACGACATGGGCCACACCATTCTGCCCAAAAATCAACGACGGTGACGCCTTGAGTGTCCATAACCTTTTCCTGAAAGTTGCTATCTGTAAGTTCGAATGCCATTGGTTTAAAATTATGAGATTGTTTAAGTTGTTGATTAATATGCTCTGAAACATACAATGTGAAGGCAAAGTTGCAAATTTATCCTTAGGAGTTTGGTTAAAAATTAGCTAAAAATGAGAAAGGGATGCCGGATAAAAGGATGCCGGACGGTTGCTGAGCTGTAGCAAAAGGATGAGTGTAGAAGGTCGAAGCATGCCGGACTCAAGACACAATCAGGGCTGTATTAACCGCTAAGAACTCTGAAATAATATTAAAAGGGAATCCGTAAACTAGTCTTGTTTGGTTTAAGAGTTACACGGCTTAAAAAGCTAAGTTTATTAAAAGCAGGCATTCCAATTTGCGTTAATACTAATTTCAAATACTTCTCCGTAAT
>JBATMM010000574.1:0-2858 GCA_049289835.1 Saprospiraceae bacterium
GAAGGATATCAATTGGTTCGCTTGCGCTAGGTATTGCGAAAGGTGCGTATGAAGCATCTGTCAAATATTCGCAGGAGAGACAGCAGTTTGGCAAACCGATTTCGAGTTTTCAGGCGATCAGTTTCAAACTTGCGGATATGGCGGTGAAGATTGAAGCAGCAGAAATGTTACTTCGCAAAGCTGCCCATCTGAAGATGACTGGTCAGCATGCGACCAAGCTTGCAGCAATGGCTAAATATTATGCTTCAGAAATAAGTGTGCAGATCTCTACGGATGCTGTGCAGATATTTGGCGGATATGGCTATACGAAAGATTTTCCGGTGGAAAAATTTTACAGGGATAGTAAGTTGTGTACGATTGGGGAAGGGACGAGTGAGATACAGAAGATAGTGATCGCGAGGGAGATACTTAAGGATCTACCGACGTCGTAGGGTTTAGTGGTTGACACTTTTGATTATCGAAAGTTGGGTTAATAGGGGAAAGGGTTAAAGGGTTAATAAACATTAAAAATTGAATTATCACTTGTTGGAAATTGAAAGATATTAAGTCCACATTACTAGTTCAGGGAAGAGAAGTTGTAATCCTCTCAAAAAAGGATTCTGATTTCATCTCCCTTACGGATATAGCTAAGTACCGTAATCCGGAAGAACCTTTTTCTATAGTAAACAACTGGATACGAAGCAGAAGCACAATTGACTTTTTAGGTCTTTGGGAAAAACTAAACAATTCTGATTTTAAACCTCTCGAATTCGAGAGGTTTAGAAATGAAGCTGGAAGTAATTATTTTGTGTTATCCCCTCAGAGATGGATTGATATAACAGGTGCAATAGGCATTACATCAAAATCCGGAAGATATGGAGGAACTTTCGCTCACAAGGATATTGCTTTCGAATTTGCATCCAAAACTGGCCAAAGCCAATAAAATACTTGAAACAGTTAAACTCCCTGTCAAAAAGCGTCTTAACTAATAGATCAGCAAAAATTTGCAGAACTCTACCGATGCTGTGGAGATCTTTGGTGGATATGGTTATACAAAAGATTTTCCGGTGGAAAAATTTTATCGGGATAGTAAGTTGCTGTGCATCACGAACTCCAGATGATGTTGCATATTTTTGAATCTCGCCGGGCTTTATCATGTGTAAATTGCAGAAGTAATTGTTTCTGTTTCTACGTTTTGCTGAATGCTCCAGCGACTGCTTCGCTTACCGGTTTTAGGTAATTCTGTATCGAGCAATACGTACGACCTTGTTTTTAACTTTTGTAAATCATCCAGAATTTTTGTTTTGATTTCAAGAGTTTCCAAAAGAAATCCCAATCGTTTTATGATTGCCTGTGAATCAAATTTTTTGGCATAATCCAAAAGTAGGTCGAAATTGATTTTCTCCTTTGACACATGGAGCGCTCTTGCCACTTCAACAATACCGCCCGCATAGTCTGGTTTGAACAGGCAATCAATAAATGTTTTTTCCAGGTCTGAACAGAGCACTTTATTAAAATCGTCAATCCAAATTTTCTTGCTACCGAAGAAGTGTTTGGCATTATGATAGATGAATTGAAATTTAATATCCCGGATTAGGATTTCAGAAGGCCGGAATTGTTTCGATACGACAATTTGTTCTTTGAGCGAAGGTTGAACAACACAAAAACACCATTACTCCATTGAGCACCATCCAGATCGGAGACAGGAACTTTCCCACGTTTCCATCGATCAGATAGCACAGAAGGTGACAAAGAAAATTGAAGAGAAGCAATCCTGCCTGCAATCAAGAGCCAAGTTGAAGTGCTTGTTTGATGGTTTGTCCATGAGGAGGATTTTTGCCGCCTGTTTTAACTAAAATTGGCCTTATATTTGTTATTTATGTAACAAAAAGACCTAAAATATGGGTCTTATAGTGATACAAATGACCAATGGCAGACAGTTCCTATATATCCAAAAACCTGACGCGGGAGCAGCTACGGTTTATGAAACTTCTGCATGACCACGAAATCCTGTATTTCCACATGGAGGAAGCAGAAGCCAGGCTAGGGCAAACATTCAATAACCTGAATGAAGTGCTTGAAAACCTGGTAGACAAGGGACTCCTTGCCCGGATCGAAAGGGGCAAATACACACTCGAACAATTTCGTGACTTGCCGGTCCTGGCCTGCTATTTGGTGAGGGATGGAATTCTGGCTTACTGGTCAGCCCTTCATCACCATGGTCTCACTGAGCGATTCCCAAACCTGCTTTTTGTAAAAACCGCTCACCGCAAACGGCAGGCAACACTTTTCGGCACAAGCGTTCGCTTTGTAACCGTGCATCCCCGGAAAATGACCGGACAGCAAGTCGTCGGATATGGTGACCGGCAGTACTTCGTATCAGATCCGGAATCCACACTCCTCGACTGTTTTGACCAACCTAAATATGCAGGTGATTATCCCGATCTGATCAGCGCCTTCTTCAAAGCAGACATCAATGCTGATAAATTGATTGCATATGCCGGCATTTACAACAATCTTTCCATCATCAAACGTATGGGTTTGCTGGCTGAATTAACCCGCAAAGAAGAACTGGTGCCATTTATTGAGTTCGCACGGGAACATCGAGGTAAAGAATATTCCCTGTTTGATCCTGGCGGACCTGATACCGGATCCTATATAGCTGATTGGCAGCTTCGCATGAATATGACTGTTGAAGACATCCTCGACATCACCCAAAACCCATATTGAAATGATCCTTCGAAAAGAAATCCGGGAGAAATCAGAATTATGGGGTGTTCCACCTGACACAGTAGACAAAGACTATGTGTTGGGTCATGTACTTTCAGTTATCCAAAAAAAGTTTCGCGACAGGCTCATCTTCAAAGGTGGTACATGCC
>JBATMM010000575.1:0-4284 GCA_049289835.1 Saprospiraceae bacterium
AAGCAGCATACAAAACAGAAGATGTCATCTATGATCAGTTTGCAACCCGAACTTTGTGGACAGGTGTTACGTCAAAAGAAAAATATGTGTTGACTTCCGGTCATTTAATTTATACATCATTGTCTTATGCAGGCGGAGGTCTGGGCCTGACCGGTCAATACAAGCGAACAAAAAATTTCAATTTCAGAACAGATCCCTTTGTAAAACTCAATCGCGGTATCATCAATTTTCTTCCTCCTATGTCACGAATTAATACATATCGTCTCACGGCCCGATATAGTCCTGCCACGCAAGAACTCGATGAACAAGCATTCCAATTCGATGCAACTTATGCAATCAGTAAAAAAATTGGAGTCCTGATCAATGTGTCTAAAATCAACAGACCTGATGCTTCTGACAATAAGGACATCTATACTGAGCTATTTACCCAAGTGTCCTTTAAAAAACCTCGTAAATGGACATTGCTTGCAGGCGTTCAGTACCAGGAGTATAACCAGGAATTATATGAAGGAAAGCCAAGTGTACCAAATGTGAAAGCGGTCACGCCTTATGTTGATTATCTCATCAAAGTGGATCAGAAAAAATCATTTCGCACAGAACTGCAATACATGTCCACCAAACAAGATCACGGTAGCTGGGTCTATGGGCTTGAGGAATTTTCTATATCGCCTCATTGGCTATTCGAATTATCAGATATGTGGAATATCAGTCCATCAGAAAAAGATGGTGGGGCTGATGCAGAGAAATTGCATTTCCCTACTGCAGGTGTTGTGTATTCGGCGGGACCTACCCGTTATTCCTTACGCTACGTTAAGCAAGTGGAAGGGATCGTTTGTTCCGGTGGTATCTGTCGCCTCGAACCTGCTTTCAGTGGATTCAAATTTAATATCAGCTCAAATTTCTAATCATGAACTTACATAAACTCATATACTTCTGTCTTCTGTCCTTTGTCCTTAGTCTCCTTTCCTGTGACGAACAGAAAAGAATCATCGTACCATTCGTTCCTGCAGGCAACAGGGTAGTTCTATTAGAAGAATTTACCGGCAAGGGTTGTACAAATTGTCCCAAAGGCAGCAGGGAAATTGAAAATCTATTAACTCTTTTTCCTGATAATCTCGTGGTAGTTTCTATTCATGCCGGTTTTTTTGCAAATCCTCAATTCTTTCCAATCGGCCAATATGATTTTCGCACGATGGAAGGGGAGTTTCTTTATGATTATCTGACGCACCCGATTGGTTATCCATCAGGTGTGATCAATAGAACTCCTGTGAATGGTGATACACAGATCAGTGCCAATGCATGGTCATCTGCCATCAGTGCTCAAATTCAAACTGCTCCTGCTGTTGAACTCACCATTGATCATGACTACAATGCTACAACACGTGAACTTGGGGTGACAGTAAACGGCATAGGGAAAGAAGTTGTAAACGGAGACCTACGATTGTCAATAATGATTACGGAGAGTGGGATCATAGATGCGCAGGATGATCTTGAAGCGGGAGGGATCGTACAGAATTATGTGCACAATCATGTCTTAAGAGATATGTTGACTCCTGCGTCCGGAGCTACGATTTCCAGTGGATTGACCATTGGGCAGACGTTTAGTGAAGTCTACAACATTGTGCTTGACAATTCCTGGGATGCACACCATATGGATATCATTGCTTTCGTAACAGATGTTCAGGGGAACAATTATCCTGTATTGCAAGCCGCTGAGGTTCATTTGATTCCATAGTAGGAATTGGGAGTTATGGCGAATGTGCCTGGGGGCTAAATTGATCTCCGGAGTATACGGAGGTTTGTCTTATGTTTTAGGAAAACATAATGATGTTTTAGGAAAACACTATTGTATTTTAGGAAAACATGAAATGGGAAGGTCATCAAGCCTGACAAAATATGTTTTAGGAAAACATATTTTGTCAGGACACCCACTACCTAACCAAGACAACCTTAAAACTTATCTTTGCCACCTTGGTAATAATATATATATCCAGGATTTTAAGATTAAAGAAGCACACCCATGACTCTATCCCTTCAATGGCTTAATGATTATCTGAAGACTGATCTGAACCCCGATCAGATAGCTGAAGCCCTCACGTCTATTGGCCTTGAAGTAGAGAAAATAGAGTCACATGAATCCATACCTGGAGGTTTGAAAGGTGTCATCGCCGGTAAAGTGCTCACTTGTGAAAAACATCCGGATGCAGATCGTCTTAAAGTCACAACAGTTGATATAGGAGGTGATAAGCCATCTTCAATTGTTTGTGGTGGTCCTAATGTAGCTGCAGGTCAGACTGTTTGGGTTGCGGTACCTGGCACAACACTGTATGATAAAGATGGTAAACCAAGAGCTATCAATACTTCAAAAATTCGCGGCGCACTGAGTGAAGGGATGATTTGCGCAGAAGACGAATTAGGTTTAGGCGAAAGTCATGAAGGCGTATTGGTTCTATCTGATGATGTGAAGATCGGGACGCTGGCAAGTGATTATTATCACGTGACATCCGATACCATTTTAGAAATTGGCCTCACTCCCAATCGCTCTGATGCAACTTCAGTACTCGGTGTGGCAGAAGATCTTGCCGCATATCTGACCTTGCAGAATGCTGTTGAATATAAAGTTCAATGGCCCCTAATTCCTGAAATAAAAAAAGCAGTTAATCCACAAGCATTCAAAGTAAATATCCGCAATGCAGAGGCTTGTCCCAGATATTCAGGCATTCTCATTTCGGATATCACTATTGGTCCTTCACCTGAGTGGATGCAAAAACATCTGCAGTCCATAGGTGTCAAGTCGATCAATAACGTAGTGGATATCACTAATTTTATTTTGCACGAAATCGGGCAGCCGTTGCATGCCTTCGATGCAGATAAAGTAGCTGGTCGTGAAATCATTGTCGAAACAAAAAAAGCTGGTACACCATTTCTTGCTCTCGATGGAATGACATATAAATTGTCAGAAGAAGATCTGATGATTTGTGATGGTGAAGGAAATCCTATGTGTATTGGTGGTGTGTATGGAGGTTTGAATTCAGGTGTTTCGGAGACAACGAAGACTATTTTTCTCGAAGCGGCACATTTCAATGCAGGATCGGTGCGGCGAAGCAGCATGCGTCACAATTTGAGAACGGAGGCTGCTAAAAGATTTGAAAAAGGTTCTGATCCGAATATTACAACGAAAGCATTGGCACGTGCTGCAGATCTTCTTTCTCAATTTGCTGATGGGAAAGTTGCTTCCGAATTGTTTGATATTTATCCTAAACCTATTTCACCTGTAAGGATAAAATTAAATCTTCAGAAAATAAATGAGACTGCCGGCGTAAAATTTACCATTCTGCAGATTGAACGTATCCTCAATGCACTGCATATGGAGATCATGGAGAAATCTGATGATCATCTTGTAGTCACTGTTCCGACAAATAAAGCCGATGTGCTTCGTGAGATTGATGTGATCGAAGAGATCCTGCGGATCTATGGATACATCAATATTCCATTGCCCGGAAAAATGAATACATCGGTGGCGATGGAATCAAGATTTGCACTTCATCGTATGCGCAGATTGATCGGGCAGTTACTTTCGTCGAAGGGATTTGTAGAGTGCATGAATATGTCACTGACGTCTCCGGCTTATTATAAAGGACTTGATGCTCCCGATGCTAGTACATGGGTGACCATTCACAATACATCGAATGAATCATTGAACCTCCTTCGTCCTGAAATGATCATTCCGACATTAGAGACGGTCAGGCGCAATGTCAATCGTAAGCAGGATGATCTTCGTCTTTATGAATTCGGCAAATCATATCATCAACACGATGGACAGCCTTCCGAAATTGAACATCTGGTGATATCTCTTGTAGGTCAGCAACAACCTGTTCACTGGCAAAGTAAGAATGCAAATGCCGTAGATTTCTTTTCCATCAAATCAGAAGTACATGCTCTTTTATCAAGATTAGGTGTTTCAAATTGGTCGGTTCGGAAAATTGAAAATGAATCGGGAATTGAATATGGTTTAGCGTACGAGGCAAATAATAAACCGCTTGTCAGATTTGGTAAAGTCTCATCTTCCTGGTGTGACCGGATGGATATTAAACAACCTGTATTCCTTGCAGAGTTTATGTTCGAATCGCTGATCCAAAAAGCTTCTGAATACACAGCGATATATGTGGAGCTGAATAAATTTCCACAGGTCCAGCGTGATCTCGCTATTGTCATTGATGATTCAACTTCTTTCGAAGACATTCAGAAAGTGGCTCTTAAAGCCGGTGGTGAATGGCTGACTAA
>JBATMM010000576.1:0-3997 GCA_049289835.1 Saprospiraceae bacterium
ATTGTTATTTGACATGATCCGTCGCCGATCAGACAGCAAAGAATTTTTTATCCGAAAAGCCTGCGGCTGGGCACTCCGTCAATATTCAAAAACAAATCCCAAACGAGTTCAATGGTTTGTTAAGAATCATCATCTGTCACCTTTATCTGTGAAAGAAGCATTGAGATTGATCAATAAAATTTAGGGAATCGGTATCTAAAAAAAGAGGACGCAGATCTGCATGAAAAATTATGATTTAGCAAGATTGATTACGAACATGTTAAATTTTAAAATCAATTAGAGATCACCAGATCACCAGATCACCAGATCACCAGATCACCAGATCACCAGATCACCAGATCACTGATAACTGCTTACCATTCACTACTCATACCTAAGTGATTCAATCGGATCAAGCCTGGCAGCTTTCAATGCAGGGTAAAGTCCTGACACCAGCCCAACAATCATACAGGTGACAAATCCCAGAATAATCCATGCCCACGGCATGATGAATTTTCCACCTAGCAACATAGCCACACCATTTCCTATAGCTATTCCAAGTATGATTCCTACGATGCCACCCATTTGGCAAATCATCACAGCCTCTGTAAGAAATTGATTCAGGATATTTGACCGTGTGGCTCCTAATGCTTTGCTGATTCCGATTTCGCGTGTTCGTTCAGTGACAGATACAAGCATGATATTCATCAACCCTATGGCAGCACCGATGAGAGTGATCAACCCTATACCGATAGTAGCTATTCGGATAGTAGCTGTATTTTCTTTCAGCATGTTGAGCAGGCTATCACTTTGTAATGTTTCGAAATCATTATCCTGCGATGCTCTCAGCTTCCTGATGTTTCGCATGATACCGGTAGCGAGTGAAATGGCATCATCGATTTCTTCAGAGTTTGCAGAGGAAACGGTTATATCATAATTCTTGTCAGGGTTACCATATAGATAGCGTTCAGCGAAAAGGGGAATCAGAACACGCCTGTCCGCACTCCTGTTCATAGAGGCACCTTTAGACGCAAGTACACCGATCACTGTAAATCTTCGGTTGTCAACAGTGATGACCTTATTGATAGCATTCTCTGCTTTTTTATGAAACAGATCGTTGACGATATCCATGCCGATGATCGTCACCAATGTACCAGCCTCCTGTTCAATATTTGTAAAATTCCGCCCATAAAGAAGATCGTATCCATTCATTGACAGGTACTGATCATCAATGCCATACACAAGTACTGTTGGATTGGTTTTTTCTTTCTCGTATTTGAGTGTTGCATCCCACGTGGCAAGTCCGGAAACAGAGACTTTAGTGCCGGGATAATCAAACCGTTCTTTAAACTCCATCGCCTGGCGAAAGTCAATGGGGTCAGCATCTTTTTCCTGCCTTCCCCTTCGATTAGAATGCAGGCCACCAGAGCCCGGAGTGATATTAAATGAATTGGCACCCATGCCGGAAAAGCTATCATTCATCGTAAACAGAAGCGCATCGATGGATGTCAATATGCCTACCAAAGCCATGATGCCAAAAGCAATAATCATTAAGGTCAATATGGCCCTGAGTAAATTGGCCCTGATTGATCGGACTGACTGAGATAAAACTTCCCTGTATTGCATGAATGTCGTTTGCCTGTTTTTATAAAGATAACTTCTGAATTAGGATCACCCTTAATTTTTATCAGGTAAATAGACCTGACGGTAATAGCCATCGACTAAGGATTGAATAGGGTAAGGATATTTTCCAATACAGATTGATGTATAGCAGCAGGTGCAGCGATGATCTGTCCCGTTTTCAGCATATCTCTTTTCCCTGAAAATCCTGTCACCACACCACCCGCTTCTTCTACAAGGATGACACCGCCCGCGATATCCCAGGCATTTAGAGTCGTTTCATAATACGCATCGAATCGGCCACAGGCGACATAAGCGAGATCAATAGCCGCCGATCCGAGACGCCTTATTCCTCTTGCATTTTTAAGAAAATAATCAAATAGAGATGTCAGTTGAGGCAACACGTCACGTGAAGCATAAGGAAATCCTGTAGCGACAACGGCATCAGAAACATCAGTCCTTGCTGACACATGAATTCGTTTTCCATTACACCATGCACCACCGCCTTTCCATGCATAAAAAGTTTCATTACGTTCCACATCACGTACGATTCCCAGGACAAGCACATCATCATGCATCAGGCCTATCGAAACTGAATAACATGGAATCTGCTGAAGAAAATTAGTTGTTCCATCCAACGGATCAATGATCCATGTGTATTCGGATTGAATTTGACTGACCGTTTCTTCTTCGGTGATGAATCCCGAGCCATTGATAATCTTTGATAAGCCGCTGACAAGTATTTTTTCCGCTTCCTTATCCACATAACTGACGAGACTGTTGCGCGATTTAATTTCCACATCTTGTTCCTTTACTTTTCCAGCTTGTGAGTGAATAAAGTCAGAAGCTTCAGCCGCTACCTTCAGTACGTCATCCAATATTAATTTGATATCCATAGCCTCAAAGATAACCCTCTGTAGCCAACACATATCAAAGCGCTTTTGTAAAGATGTTTTGTATTATTTTAGCCTCATATGATGAATTCTACACTTACCCATTCAATTCACCTCTACGAATATTATAAGTCGTTAGGCGAAAAAGCAATCAACCAGATCGAGGATAATGCGCTCTGGTGGGCTCCCGATCAAAAAAGCAACAGCATCAGCGTCATCATCAAACATCTGCATGGTAATATGCTATCACGCTGGACCGATTTCCTCACCACCGATGGTGAAAAGGAATGGCGCAAACGTGACAGCGAATTCGAAGAAACTACCACGACCCGTCAGGAATTAATGGCCCAATGGGAAGAAGGCTGGGCTTGTCTTTTTAATGCGTTGCATTCATTGACAACAGAGGATATGGAAAAAACAATCTATATCCGCAATATGGGCCAAAGTGTGGAAGATGCAATCATGCGTCAGCTGGCTCACTACGCATATCATGTCGGTCAGATAGTCTATCTCGCCAGATTAGCCAATACCGGCGACTGGAAATCACTGACAATTCCCAAAGGAAATTCAGATACATATAACCAGGCGAAGTTTGAGCCGGGTAAACGTATTGAACATTTCACAAAGAATCTTCATGATCTGAAGTAAGTTATCAAAATATTCATCCGGGGTGCGATGTAAATATGTCTAAAGGCATTTCGCCAAAGAAAAGCGGAAGAAATAATATATTAAATCGTCCCCTGTGAGGCCAGCCTTGAAAGATTAAAATCAAGAGCATCCAATGTATTGTCCGGATCAAGGCTTTTCCATACAAAAGAAATACCTCTGTCCAGGTGATAAAATCCGGCTTTCTTTCGCACCCTTAATTCATCAAGACCATGTTGATTGTGCCTGAAATCCCAGGCTCTGATCAGATGTACACTTACTTGTTTGTTACCGGACAGCAATGCAATTGATTTTTTCATCATCATTGCTTTTTCATCTTCAGTAATTCCATCCGCATAGGTATCATTTATTAAATACCATGTTCCGTTTTTATGATGATTGAATATAAGATTAGCCACAATAACTGAAGCGGATGAAAAATAAACATTGTGTACACCCTCCAGGTAAGGGTTTTTTTCAATCCGCCACGTGATATAATATTGGTCTTGTCTGATCCAGTATCCCTTATACTTTTTCTCCGGTATGAGGTTGTTCTCTTTCACAATGGATTTGTCATAGGCGGCAAAGGAAAACTTATTTTTTAAAGAATGAGACGACGGCAAATATCTTTTAAAGGAAAGCAACCGTGATAAAAAACATAAAGTGAAAATCTTCAGCAAACTGCTGGTAGTGTTTTTAGCATTTAGACTTGACAGATATTTATAAGAAGAAAAAATGTTCAGAACCATTAATGACTGGCTATGATCAAAGGGTATGGTAAAGCCTAATCTCAGAAATGGTTTTTTAGCGGATGTGAAACCCCATAAATATTTAATGCCGGACTCCCTGCATTTTTCAAA
>JBATMM010000577.1:0-1702 GCA_049289835.1 Saprospiraceae bacterium
ACACGGCGTGCATTTTTAAATTCAAGTAAGTTTTTAATATCCCATTGTTCATTCATCCATGAAAGTGGTTTGAAGAAATAATTATACCTTATTTCAATATCAGATGGCACTGCATTTTGTATACTGGGATCTGCTCCGCCAAATATGACATTTTCACCTGCACCTTCAAGATAATTGTTGACAATCTTCAGAGGACCCGTTGTGCTATATGAGGCTATCGCCTGGCTATCGGCTCCATCTTCTTTGCAATCCGAAATGTAGGAGTCAATCACAGCGATGTATGACCCATTCAATAAAAATCCTCTGCGACTTCCCGCTGACGGATCACCGTGGATGTAACATCGATCAAACACGATATTATTCGGAAGCTTATCGGCAGATGTCTCGCCACTTCCAAGGTTGATAATGTTGTAGACAAAATTGTTTGTGACAGGCTTGAATTCGATACCGACAAAACGATAATGATGCGCATTTGGAGAGGTATTGATGGTGCCGCCATTTCCGGCTATTACGACTAGCTTAGGCATATTCTCTGCATCTGTAGGACTTACTCTGTTACATGGCGCCGGTAGATTGGAATACGCGGATGATATGATATAGATCCATCCTGTTCCTGAAGTTTTCGCAGGCAATGTAAATGGTCCGGTAAAAATTGTTCCTGCCTCTAATTCAATGATATCGCCTAAATGTGCATTGTTTAAAACAGATTGAAAAGCCGCGCTTGTAGAAACAGTAAAATGCTGACCTCCAACAGGTGGTGTATATGGGGTTTGAATAAATATTTGTGGCAAGGTGGGATATTCTGCAGCATAGGTTTTACCCAATCCAATAAATAGTAAAAATAATTGTGGATATATAAATAATACTACAGCTTTTTCTCTGAAGACCAAATCAATCAGTTTGAATATAATCATGCTTAATGATGTCTTGAAATAGTAGATACTCCTGAGTAGATACTTGAAATCAACAATGTGATGCCTGTAAAAAGTCCTCCAGATATTTTGGATATGTGCATTGTTTATTTAAGTTGATTAATCCTTTCATCACTTGAAGCTATCCATTCCATGATTTGTTCTTCCATTTCATCCTGAGATTTGAATCTGGTGATATCATAGCATCCCAATGGATATGTGGCTGTTCGAACAGGGCATCTGTTGCAATGCGTACATGGAATCTTTGGGGAATTAATACCTTGTTGAAACAGTTTTACAAGATTGACATTTGCAAGAAGTGGTCTGGCCATAGCTACAAAGTCTGCCTTTCCTTCCTTCAATGTTTTTTCAATAAGGGCCATTTCCTGGAAGCCTCCGTTTGCGATGACAGGAAGACCGATTTCATCCTTGAATCGTTTTGCATCATCGGCAGATATAGCAGGTACATATTTCCAACCAATGTTTGCTATCGGATTCAGGATAAATTCAGGAAGAGCATTGAAGGATACTGCACGCGCCCACGATTTAAAAGATAAATGTCTTCCTGCATTGTTGAACATTTTTATTTCATGTACCGGAAAACTACCAGGGTTGCCTTTTGGATTTGGAAAGCCATATCCCTTGTCAATATGTAGATAGTCTACACCGAGGGCTTTAAGTTTGTGCCCATAGTACAGATTTTCCTTTATCGTATTTCCAAAATACCAATGCTTCAAAGGGAAGCGAATCGGAAGGCGAATATTTAACGGTAAGTAATTGTGATCAGCAGC
>JBATMM010000578.1:0-5188 GCA_049289835.1 Saprospiraceae bacterium
TTTCTTTTTTAAAGTCTGGGTGGTTGCAAAGTACCCCGACTTTAAAAAAGGAAAATTGGATTGCCTTTTTAGGAGGAAATTTACCCGAGCTATCATTTCTAAAGTCGGGGCGTTTTGCAACCGCCCAGACTATAGAAATGATAGTTAAAGGATTTCGAAATTTTTCTAGTCAATTCACAACAACTATCAAAGAATAGTTTGATCACCTTTTTCTTAACTCTTTATTGACAATGTTGTATTAAGCTCTAACTCCCTCATCTTTATTTGGTTACTTGATCAATACGACAGATCAACAAAGAAAAGTATTGCATACAAGCAATAGCAAATTACCTTTGCGCCTCTCTTGACCCCCCGATCACAACTTTTTACAATAATGAGAGTTTCCTTTCTATATGAAATTGATTCTAATTCTATTACAACTCTGTCTTGTCTGCTCTCTCTTTGCCCAGGTAAGACTCACCAATGATCCGGCCCCTTCCTTTACATCAAATAACAATGCGCAGTGTATCGCCGTCAATGGAGACTTAGTTCATGTCGTCTGGACGGATTCGCGTTTTGGAAATAATGAAGTTTTTTATAAGCGTTCCCTCTTCAAAGGATCGTTTTGGGAGGATGATGTGCAATTGAGCCTCAGTTTTGCAGATGCATCAAATCCCAGTATCGCAGTCAATGGTAATGTGGTGCACGTCGTGTGGATGGATCATCGCCATACGCATATTGAAATTTATTATAAAAGATCTTTAGATAACGGAACAACATGGGGGCCTGATATCCAACTCACTGATCAAATAGGTGAACAGGGTTATCCCTCGATGGCTGTATCCGGAAATACCGTGCATGTCGTCTGGCAGGCTGATGATCATAAGGCAAATGAAATATTTTACAAGAAATCAACCGACGGCGGTTCTACATGGCTGCCGGAGATGAGAATTTCGAATGCACTTTCAAATGCACTTAAACCATCTATTGCTGTCAATGGCAATTCTATTCATGTGGTTTGGGGAAAAGCAGATGGCTCAGGTATTTATTACCGACGTTCTCTTGACGAAGGCAATGTATGGTTACCTCAATACGAGCTGACTACGATGTCTGCATATAGTGAACAACCTATGATCACGCTTTCTGACACAATGATTTTTGCATTCTGGTCAGATCGCAGAAATGGAAATGGTGATATCTATATGAGGCGGTCGGTGGACAATGGAAACACCTGGGAAAATGATTTGAAAATTCCGGATTATCACAATCAGGCGGTCAGTCCACGCGCAGCTTCTCATGGAACATATGTATACCTTGTATGGAGCGAAGTGAATGTCAGTGATTGGGCCACGTTTGAGGCTGTTTCCACAGATGCAGGATTGAGCTGGGATGGCCCGGTTGTTGCATTAGTGAATCATGGAATTTCAACACATCCATTTATTGCACTGAATGAACATGAAGTACATATCATCGCTACTGAAGAAAGTGATGGCAATCAGGAAATATATTATTCCCATGATGATAATGGTAATCCATTTCTGGATCACAATGCATACGAATGGGGACTTGGATTAGGCTCGACACAGAATGATGTGGCATATGATATTGTAGCTGATTCCTCGGGAAATGTTTATGTAACAGGTTCGTTTGAAAATACGCTTGATTTTGATCCGGGTCCGGAGATTGTTGATCTGGTTTCTGCTGGAAGTACAGATATTTTCATTGCCAAATATGATTCAACAGGTCAGCTTATCTGGGCAAAGAATGCAGGTGGCACGGAGGATGATGTATCCTATGGTATCAAATTGGATAATGCCGGACATGTGTATGCCACTGGATATTTTAAAAATACTTCTGATTTTGATCCGGGTACATCTGGTCATGAATTATCTTCTTTTGGTGAAGGCGATATTTTTATTTTAAAATTGGATACAGCTGGAAATTTTTTATGGGCTCAGCAAATGGGAGGAATTGGCCAGGATGAAGCCCGTTCTATCAGTATCGATCATTCAGGTCATATTTTGACCACCGGTTCTTTTTCTGATTCAGCTGATTTTGATCCGTCTTCTGAAATAATGAATCTTTCATCAAATGGACTGTCTGATATTTTTATTTCGAAGATTGATTCAAGTGGTCAATTCCTTTGGGCCAGGTCCGTGGGCGGAATTGATATCGATGCTGCACATTCGATCACCACTGATGAAGAAGGTTCCGTTGTACTCACTGGTTTTTATTCGGATACAGTCGATTTTGATCCCGGAGCTGATATTCATTTACTTCGTACCAATGGACTTAAAGATATTTTTATTCTAAAGTTGAATAGTGATGGTCAATGGCAATGGGGAGATACATTCGGGGCTGAAGAAGATGATGAGGGGAATTCGATCATTTGCGATAAGACCGGAAATGTATATTCTACCGGTAGTTTCCGGAAAAATGTAGACTTCAATCCTGATCCTCCCATCGTAAATATTCAATCCCAGGGCCTGACGAATGTTTATGTTTCCAGACTTGATCGTGATGGCCATTATATCTGGGCAAAAAGTTTCCACGGACAGGGCGATGAAGGCAAGAGCATCACACTGGATAATCTGGGGAATATTTATACTACGGGCTCTTTTAGTACAAGGACGGATTTTGATCCTGGAGCACTTCAACTTTCTCTTTATACAAAATCTCGTAATGTATTCATATCAAAATTGTCACCGAATGGTTTATTTGTCTGGGTCAATCAATTAAGTGGCTCAACAGGCGCACAGGGAAATGCAATTGCAACCCGTTCATCAGCTTATGTGTATTGCGCAGGATATTATTTCAACAATATTGATCTTGATCCTACACTGGGCATTGATCTGGAAGAAAATCATGGGACGAATGAAGACTTTTTTATTCTTCAACTCAAGCAATGCCAGCCACAGTCAGTCGTCTTGTATGTAAATGCTTGTGAGCCTTATCTCGCGCCGGATGGTATTACACTATGGACTTCTTCATGGACCTATCAAAGTATCATACCTACCAGTCTTGGATGTGATAGCATCATCACAGTACATCTGACTATTGCATTGCCTGTTGAAATTGATGTTACTGTCTCTTCGTGCGATGAATATACTTCACCTGATGGCAATACGTATACATCAACTGGAATATACCAGGTCACGCTGTCCAATATAGCCGGATGTGATAG
The DNA here is from genome assembly GCA_049289835.1 of Saprospiraceae bacterium. GTDB lineage: Bacteria > Bacteroidota > Bacteroidia > Chitinophagales > Saprospiraceae > Opimibacter. The sequence continues at coordinate 3,164 of JBATMM010000578.1, forward strand.
TATCGTTAATTATCATGTTACTATTTTGGAGGGAAGCTCAACTGAAATCCTGGCTTCTGCCTGTAACGAGTATTCTACACCTGACGGATTGCATACATGGGCAGCATCAGGAGTCTATCCGATCACATTTACAAATGTGGCCGGATGTGATAGTGTGATCAATTACAATGTCACTATCCTGCAGGAAAGTCAATCTGATAACGAAGTCACTGCCTGTAACTTTTATTCAACACCTGACGGACTAAATACATGGACAGAATCAGGCATCTACACATTCACATTGACAAATGCTGCCGGATGTGATAGTATTGTCAATTATCATGTCAATATTTTCCATGACAGTGAAACTGCTATCGAGGCTTCTGCCTGTAACCTATATACAACATCTGACGGATTACACGCATGGACTGAATCTGGGATTTATCCGCTCTTATTTGCAAATATCGCAGGATGTGATAGTGTTGTGACTTATACTATTACTATATACAATGACAAGGATACATCCATCAATGTTGTATCCTGTGGTCCATATTCCACACCTGATGGATTGCATAGCTGGAATGCAACCGGCTTGTATATGTATGCAATCCCTATCGCTACAGGATGTGACAGTAATATCACTGTGGATCTTACGATAGTGGATATAGATACTTCTGTGACTACATCAGGCACATCTCTTCATGCTGGTCAAAATGGAGCGACATATCAATGGATTGATTGTAATGCTTCAGGCACCATCATACCAGGGGAGACACTGCAGACATTTTCGCCATCCGCCAATGGTCAGTATGGTGTCATCATCACATTGAACGGATGCAGTGATACATCTTCCTGTTATCCTGTAACCCTCGTGGGTATTGATGAAGCTGATCATGATCAAGGCATAAAAATTTATCCAAACCCTGTAAATGATCTCATCAACATTGATTTACTCAGGACGTATTCCGGTATTGAAATTGAACTATCGAATGTAGATGGAAGGATTTTTAAATCTTCTACTTTCAATGACCAGAGATTTATTCAGCTTAGACCTGCATTGCCTCCCGGACTTTATTTCATAGTCATTAAATTTAACGGACATAGGGTCATAGAGAAGTTGATCATTCTTTGATGACATTTTCATTTTATATTGGTGTGTTGTAATTTGCTAGTCCAAAACTAAGCAAACATATGACCACTAAAATGAAACCCGGCTATTACCTCCTGGCTGGGATCGTTACGATCATGGCCGCTCACCTGTCATTTTCGATTGATTTAACCGGATGGATAGCATGCGTTCCATTCTTACTCTACCTGCGAAAGACATCGGGCTTCAAATCAAGATTGCTATTTCTCGCAGGACTGATAGCAGCATGGTCATTTTGCATTGCAAAAATAGTTTCGCCTCCGATGCCATGGGTTATGGTATTTCTTTTTTCCATACCTATTAGTCTCTTTCATTTACCAGGCTATTTATTGTGGGACAAATTCAAAGATCGGTCATGGTCAGTATTATTGTTCCCTTCTGTGATGATGGTGATGGAATGGATACAATATACATTCACACCATTTGCAAGTTGGGGCGTCGCGGCGTATACACAATCGCATACACTCTCGATGATGCAGACCGTTTCTCTTTTTGGAATGCCCGGATTAAGTTTTCTGGTTTACTGGGTGAATGTTTCCATCGCAGAAATTGCTGTAAAGAAAAAAACATCTTTGCTTACATTACAAATACCACTTTCGGCTTTAATCCTTCTTATTGTATTTGGCACCATGAGGTATGATTTAAGTAAAGCTCGTGGTGTGGCCACGATAAAAGTTGCTGCAGTTGGAACCGACTCCGAAGTAAGCGGATACCCGCTGCCTTCAAAGGAAAGTAATGATGTCGTCAAGAGAAATTTATTTGACCGGAATACACTTGCTGCTCATAGTGGAGCAAAACTTGTAGTGTGGAATGAGGGCTCCACATTCATCATGCCCGATGAAGAAAATGCATGGAAGGATTCTTTATCTGCATTGTCACGTAGGCTGCATGTTCCGTTA
>JBATMM010000579.1:0-1959 GCA_049289835.1 Saprospiraceae bacterium
TCAGTAACCTGATATGATCATCGGGTACCGCGCCGCCTTCAGGACTTCGCAGGAAAGCATAAACTTTGTAAGCATCATCATCTGTATATTTCAATGACTCAAAAAACTCATACCTCGAGGCACCTACGATCAGGGCATAAATATTGGCTCCTTCCGCATATGATTTTTTGGAAGCTTTTCCAACATCGATATATTTGCCTTCTTTCCACACTCCGTTCAGGTTGAGGCCATTGGCATATGTATATTTCCCTTTGCCATCAGGTCTGCCGTTCCGCCATTGACCCAGATACAGATCTCCATTTACAAACTTGCATTCACCCTCACCTTCGGGAAATCCATTGGAGAAAATGCCTGTGTACACTGAGCCATCATCAAAAATGAGTCGACCTTTCCCTGATCCACAAGGCACTATATTACAATCAGGGATATAATCTGAAGGTTCTTTTGTGGTGGAAAGACTAATGGTCTGGATAAATCCTTTTTCTGACCATTCACCAGATTGAATGCTTCCATCAGATGAAACATACCTCCCATCGCCCAGAGGCTGACCATTGACCCAGTCTCCTTCGAAATATCCTCCCCGGGTATCTGCAACTTTGATTCTCCCATTGAGTTGGTTATTGTAAAACGTGCCCTGATAGCTATATCCATCTCTGGTCTTGAGAACACCATCACCTTCACGTTTATTTAATTTCCAGTGGCCTGTATATATATCACCATTGCTATAAGAAAGAGTGCCTTTTCCACTGAGTCTTCCATACGCCATCTGGCCTTCGTAGATGGCACCATTTTGAAAGCGGAATTTACCAATGCCTGTAAAGCAATTACCTGATAGACATTGGGTGAAACCGACTTGTATTGAAATGCAAACGGAGATGAGCAAGAGACCTGTTCTTAACATAATGGCTGAGTTAGTAAGCTAAAATGAAATCAGAAGTACAGGTCGTGAATAGGTATGGATTGAATGGAAATTATTGATTTATGATATAAAACTTATTTTTGCATCCTAATAGTATATAAAACGCTTATGAAAAATTTTCAATTTGCTTATTTCTCTTTGTTTCTTTTTGTGGCATGTATTTCCTGCAAATCAACTCCGGTAGCTGTAGGTGATACCTTTGGAGCAGGTGTTTCTAAACCTAATGAGGCTGTTGAATTTGCAGATGTCATCAAAAAGCTTGAATTGAATGACTCAATCAATGTCGTCATGAAGGCCAAAGTAAGTGAGGTATGCCAGGCAAAAGGTTGCTGGATGAATCTTGTTGATCCTGTTACTGCCTCTGATGAGAAACTCCTTGTCAAATTTAAAGATTACGCATTCTTCGTACCAAAAGATATCGCGGGCCGAGAAGTCATGGTGGAAGGAAAGGCATATAAAGAAGTAACCTCTGTAGAAGAACTTCGTCACTATGCGGAAGATGCAGGTAAGAGTGCAGAAGAAATCGCCAAAATCACAGAACCTGTGTCAGAAAAGAAATTTATGGCATCGGGTGTGGTGCTGCTGAAATAGGCAATAGGCAATAGGCAATAGGCAATAAGCAAAGGGCAATAGGCAATAGGCAAAATAGTGAAAAGTGTGATTCGATCACACAAGACTTCTGATCTACTCTAAGCCAAGTTTGTCTCTGATCAATTGGATGTCGACATATTCACCCACGAGCTCAATGGCTCGTCGCACTTTCCATGGGGTATTGCGATTGATTTTTACTTCAATCTTACTGATCTGTAGAACGGATCCATACGTATCAAGCTCAGTTCTGATCATTGGGATTTTATGTTTCAGGATATAATCAATAGAACGAGGTTCCGGTGTACCCTGGCCGGTGAGTACGATTCCGGACAGAGGAGATTTTGTTTTTCGCAGGACTTTCATGATCATATTGATCTTATCAAGTGCAGGTTCGAGCTGCCGGACAGCAGCAACAAGGAGAACATTATCAAATGATTTAATCTCCTGTG
>JBATMM010000580.1:0-3237 GCA_049289835.1 Saprospiraceae bacterium
AGCTATGCCGGTGACCTTTATTCGGTGCCTCGGACCGGTGGTGTCGCACGAAAAATGACGACTGATATTGGCAATGAAATCTTCGCCAGGTTTTCTCCTGACGGCCAGACTCTTGCTTTTACAGGCCAATATGATGGGAACACAGAAGTCTACAAAATGCCGGCACAGGGTGGTATTCCGGTCAGGCTTACCTTTTCAGCCACTTTAGGCCGTGATGATCTGGGCGATCGTATGGGCCCTAACAATATCGTGATGACCTGGAAAAACGATAATTCGGGAGTTGTATACAGAAGCCGCAAAACGTCTTTCAACTCATTCAAAGGACAACTGTATTTCGCTGATGCAAATGGAGGCCCTTCCACTGAACTACCGTTTTCTGTCGGAGGATTTTGTTCGTACTCACCTGACAATTCCAAACTGGCGATGAACTGGGTATTCCGTGAATTCAGAACCTGGAAATATTATAAAGGCGGTATGGCTGATGATGTATGGATCTATGATTTTGCAACCTCAAAATTTGACAACATCACGAACAATCCAGCACAGGATATATTCCCGATGTGGTCAGGCGATAAAATCTATTTCTGCAGTGACCGTGACCGTACGATGAACCTGTTTGTGTATGATACAAAAACAAAACAAACAAGCAAGCTTACAAACTATACGAATTATGATATCAAATTTCCATCACTTGGACCTGATGCTATCGTGTACGAAAATGGAGGATATATCTATTTGTTCGATCTTAAAACAGGAACTGATAAAAAGGTATTGATCACCATAGCGGATGACGCTGCATCAGGAAGAAATGAAATGATAGATGCTTCAAAATTTATTGAGAATGGTGATTACGATCTCAGTCCTGATGGCAACCGTATCGCGATGACTGCACGCGGTGATGTCTGGACATTGCCTGCTAAAGAAGGAATCACAAGAGACATTTCGAAATCATCCTCTATACATGAAAGATCTGTCACGTGGTCAGGTGATGGCAAAATGGTAGCCTTCATCAGTGATGCAACCGGTGAAGATGAAGTCTATATCCAAAAGCAAGATGGAAGTGAAGCACCTGTTCAACTCACGCAGAATGGAGATACGTACAAATATTATCTCATCTGGTCTCCTGACAACAAGAAAGTAGCCTGGACTGATAAAAAATTAAGACTGCAATTTGTTGATGTGAGTTCAAAGGCAGTAACTCTCATTGATCAGGCAAAAGCATGGGAATATGAAGTTGTATCCTGGTCTCCCGACAGTAAATGGATAGCTTATACAAAAGCTGATGATGATTTCCGTTCGAAAGTATTTCTGTATGACACACGTACAAAAAAATCAACCCAGGTGACTGACAATTGGTATGAAGCATCAGGAGGTGTCTTCAGTCCCGATGGAAAATATTTATTCTTCATCTCAAACCGTGATTTCAATCCGACCTATAGCCAGACGGAATGGAATCATAGCTATGGTGATATGTCACGAATTTATTTTGTGACGCTTGCAAAAGACACAAAATCTCCATTGGCACCCATCAATGACGAAGTTGAAATAAAGGCCGATACTTTTTTCATGTCGGATGCTACAAAACCTGCTTCCACTAAAAAGGAGAAAACAAAAAAAGAAAAAACTGCTCCTTCCATTACGAAAGATGAAGACAAGAAAAAAGATTCAACTGCCGTGACGAAAATAGATCTTGATGGTATCATGAACAGAGTCATAGACCTGCCTCTTGAGCCGGGGAATTATTACGGCATCAGTGTGACCGGTGATTTGGTTTATTATTTAACCAATTCATCTCATGACCCTCAAACAAAGCTAAAAGTATTTGATCTGAAAGAAAAAGAAGAAAAAGAGATTGGTGCGTATGATAGTTATATCCTTTCTTCGAATCAGAAAAAAATGTTGTTGATGAAGGACAGGACATTCGCAGTCGTGGATCCTCCAAAAGACAAGACCGGGATGGACAAAAAAGTGGATCTCACCAATATGAAGATTGTAGTCGATAAGAAAAAAGAATGGGAACAGATCTTCAATGAATCATGGCGTCAGATGCGGGATTTCTTTTATGATCCCGGAATGCATGGTGTTGACTGGCCGGCGATTAAGTTGAAATACAAAGCTTTATTGCCTTATGTCAGTCATCGGACTGATCTGACTTATATCATCGGTGAAATGATCGGTGAGCTGAGTGTAGGGCACTCTTATGTGGGCGGTGGTGATGCACCTAAATCAGAACGGATTCCTTTAGGATTGTTAGGCGCTAAATTAAGTCGCGATTCATCAGGTTATTTTAAAATCGATGAAATATTAAAAGGTGAAAATTGGGAATCATCTACACGATCACCGCTGACAGAAGTCGGAGTGAATGTCAACAAGGGTGATTACATCACAGCCGTAAATGGCATCAGCACAAAAACCGTGAATGATATCTATGAATTATTGGTGAACACTGCAGGCAAGACTACTGAACTGACAGTCAATAGTAAGCCAAACAATACCGGTAGTCATAAAACATTGGTCGTACCGACAGCTGATGAGTCAGGATTATATTATCTCAACTGGGTCAGGAAGAATATTGATTATGTCAGTTCAAAAACGAATGGCGAGGTCGGGTACATTCATATTCCGGATATGGGAACTGAAGGGCTGAATGAGTTTGCAAAATATTTTTACGCACAACTTCAAAAGAAAGCCCTGATCATAGACGATCGTGGCAATGGTGGTGGAAATGTGTCACCCCAGATTGTTGAACGTCTTAGAAGAGAAGTTGCCTTTTTTAATATGCCCAGAAATGTAGCGATACCCAATGCAGATCCTGAGATGGTGGTAGGACCAAAAGTTTTATTGATTGATCAGTACTCGGCTTCAGATGGGGATCTATTTCCTTATCGTTTCAGAAAGTATGGTCTTGGTCAGATCATAGGAAGAAGATCATGGGGAGGTGTTGTAGGAATACGTGGCTCACTCCCATTTATCGATGGAGGTTCACTTTCAAAACCTGAATTTGCCAGATATGATGCAGCGGGAGGAAATACCTGGCCAATAGAAGGTCATGGTGTTGATCCTGATATTGAAGTGATTAATTCACCTTCTGATGAATATATGGGTAAAGACAATCAGCTTGATAAAGCAATTGAGATCATCAAGGGAGAATTGACACAGAGAAAAGATAATCCAGCACCACCACCGTATCCGAAGAAGAACAAATAGCAATAAGTAAGCAATTGGCAATAGGCAACA
>JBATMM010000581.1:0-2053 GCA_049289835.1 Saprospiraceae bacterium
TGCAATGGAAATATCTCATCACCAAACCAGGATTCAATTTTCGATTTGACATATCCATAGATGATGGGCTTCACGACAGACCATATGGCTAACATCGTGCCCGGGTCTATTGCCAACGCCGGAGCAGTGCCACCTGCCATCACTGCAGTAGATTGACGTTCACGCAATTTCTTTGCGATCTGATCACGCAAAGCATTATACACAGCCGTCACCGCTGTTCCCATATCACCGGAATCTTTTTCAATCAGCAGAAAACCTGCTACATAATTCCTTGGTTTGGTGAATGCCGCGCCTAATGGATATGTGGCAAAAATACGCGGAGGATCAAATTTCTTGATGTCCCCATCATCGAAATCTGCATACACCGATGTCGCTGCTATCTTCTGCGAGCGATTACTGGCATCGACTGTAAAGCCGCCCAGGTAAATTTCATCATTGCCGAATCTTTCAGCCCAGCCACCGGTTTCATCCACACATTTCACACTGTGGATACGAAGGTTTAATTTAGTACTCATGATTAAAATTGTTAGAATAATGAATGCCTACTCTTGTTCAGGTTTTCAGCTTTCCCCGGTGTGTCCCTCTTTATTGAAAAAGATGTTCTGCACAGTGGCAAAGATGTCCTGTATGGTCTCAATGAAACTATGAGCATATAGCGCATTCTATGAGCATTTTTATCGTTGATATTACCGTCTTTTAACGGAGGGATCACAAAAGAGGGATTATATTTTTACAGGGTCAACTATTTCTCACTTATAAATTTTTATTATGAAACTCTCACTTACACTGAATGTGATTTTATTGATCGTGATAGCTTATCTGTTTTTCAGGCTCTTCCGTCCATTCCCAGGTCCCACAACCATTAATCCGGATCCCAGAACAAACTGTAGGGTGATGGAAACTGACCGCTTTTATGGAGCACCTTCCAATGTGATTAGTTACAAAACCGCTAAATTTCTTTCAGAAAACTATGCAAATGACGTTGGAAAAAGCCTTATCAATGGTGTAGACCTAAGCAATAGTGAAAGAAAAGATGCTGTTTCGTGCTGGTTCCCTATGGACATGATCAAACAATTCATATGGTACACCGAATCTCAAATGTGTCGGTTTTCCTGCAGCGATTCTGTTAAGTTGGGCATCCGGTTCTATTATGGAAAATATCCTGACAAAGTACATACGCAAAAGGATTATTTAGATTTGAATGTCCTACCACAGTCATTCAGTAACCGGCATACATTATTTATGGTGCCCATGTATGCAAATCATAAAGGAAAATGGATAGAATTTGATCCTTCGGCAATTGAAAAAAATTGCGATCTACCAGACTCCATTAAAGTCGATACCAATATTTCTGTCATTACAAAACCATTTATTTATAGCCTGTGGAGTGATGCCGGTGATAACGCTGATAATCATGGCGGCTTGCGTCCCCCTCCATATGACACAATATCCTACACTTTTCCACAATCACCCCCGCGATAATTCAGCAAAAATGGATTATTTACGATATATTCTTTATGGCACAGAGCTCGTGGCAGCAGTTACGGGCTTTGTGTTCAGGGATAAAATCAGGGGTACACCATGGAAATGGTTTTTATTTTATCTGTTTTTTATTGTTGCCTTTGAGACGATTGGTGAAATCTTATTTCAATTCGACTGCAAAACACTTGCTGATCACTTTTACACTTACATCGTCATTCAATTCCAGTTTATATCGCTGTATTTTATTTTTTATGTCCAGGACAAAAATAATAACTCAAAGAAATGGCTTCTATCACTCATCACAGGTTATCTCCTTTCCATTTGTCTTGAAAAATTTCTTCATACCGGTATGAATGATTGGTTTGATAATTTATCGTACACGATAGGTGTCATTGGACTTGTCATTTTCGCTATCCGGTATTTCGATAAACTTATCCAAAGCGAAGCTATCTTACATTTCAAAAATGATCTGATGTTTTGGGTTGCAACAGGTATTTTGTTTTTTTATCTGGGCACGCTTCCTTACTGGGGAGTTCCACAGTCAGTAAGTAAAAAAATGCCGGATTTCATG
>JBATMM010000582.1:0-23830 GCA_049289835.1 Saprospiraceae bacterium
CTTGGTGGCTATCGAAAAAGTGAATTTCTCTTCACATCAGACTTTGTGACAAGCCATTATTCTTCTGCATTTACAACTGACAGGTTTAATACAAGCACTGGCAACTATTCTAAATTCACTTTGCCAAATATCGGTTTTGTCGTTCAGGCGAGACCACAAAATTCAAGATGGAATACTTCCAATTGGGCAATAGGATTAAACCGGACTGCAGATTACAATCGGAAAATTCATTACCAGGGAAGTACGTTGGGTTCAGTCACTGATTCATGGAAAGAAAATGCAGCCGGTGTTGATACTGCTGACCTGAATGGATTCGAGGAAGGACTCGCCTTTAAATCGGGTGCCATTTATGACTTTGAAAAAGACAAAATTTATGAAACCGACTATGAACAGAATGCCCAATATGCATTACAAAAAAATGAAACGGTGACATATGAAGGTGGCAAATCAGAACTCTTTCTTGCCTATGGTGCAGACTACAATCAAAAAATCTTAATAGGGTTTTCCATAGGATTTCCTATACTAAATTTTACGCAGACAAGGAAATACACTGAGACTGATGGAACGGATAATGGAATTCCTTTCTTCAACAGTCTGGAATATAACAGTTCAATCAATACAACCGGATTTGGATGGAATGCTAAAGTCGGAGTTATCGTAAAACCTACAAAGTTTATCAACCTGGCTCTTGCGATTCACTCTCCTACCAGACTAAGCCTGACTGACAATTTCAACACTACACTTTCTTATGATTATACTGATGATGTGCACAATGGGCCTATCAAAGCGGAATCACCATTTGGAAGTTTTGAATATGCGTTGACTACACCATGGAGTGCCACTGGTGGGATCGGGATAATAGCGGGTAAGTCAGGATTTGTTGCAGCAAGTGCAAAGCTGACTGACTATTCAACGATGAAATATGATTATAGCGTAAGAGGAAATGGTGATCTGTATAATACTATACAACGACAGGTGAATGATGATATCAAAGCTAAGTTTGGCACAGCATTTCAGCTCAACATGGGCGGAGAATATGTACTTTATAAATTCCGATTGAGAGGTGGTGTTTCATTGGATCAATCTGCCTATAATAATGATACAAGTTTTGATCTATCTTATCATGCCGGACTTGGATACCGTGAAGATCATTTCTATGTTGATCTCGGATATGCACTGAAAAAACAGGATGATGGTTATCTGCCTTATGAAACCATTCAGGCACCACAGCCATTGGTTGTGACAGATTATACGCATCACCGGTTATCGGCGACTTTGGGTTTCAAGTTTTAGATATTTGATGACCTCTCATATATGATTCTTAAAATGAAGGATAGAATTTCAGATTCTTTCGTTAAAAATTTATAGGTGAATAAATTTACCCCAAGAGGTAGGCGTTCTGATAAAAAATATTCCGGGAGGTAACTGAGAAATGTCAAATTCATTGTCATCACTTTTCATAATTGTCTTTCCGGAGATATCATAAAGATATTTCATTCCTGGCTCTACCCGCAGAGATATCTTTTCCAAAGCAGGGTTAGGATAAAGAAATAAAGAATTTTCAACCATTGGTTTTTCGATTGAAGTGGTATTCATCCCGCACGGATCTTTTAGAAACCTTAAATCTTTCCCGCTAAAATCAGAATGGAAATAATGTGCTGACCAGATGTATTGCAATTGATCATGAACAAAAAATTGTTGACTCGGTGTAAGGCTATTTGCCACGGGCCAACTGAGTGGATTATTGATGGCTAATAATTGAACATCATCCGGCCCCACGGTAAGGTAATTCCTTTCATTCAGGCAATTGTTAGTTTTAAGTTCATTGTAAAGGCCAAGTGAAATGATATTAGTAATCCCGGGATATCGCCGGAATCGTTCTGGATGCAAGGGTATCGGTCGGAACATATAAAATTCAGAGCATACATCCCGAGCCAAAAACTTTTGATAGTTGTCAGCTGCCTCTATGTTCCCTTCAGGCCCAACATCAGGATGGTGATCCCGATAAGTCATACTGAACAGTGTAGGTATGCGGCTGACATCTGCACAAATACCGGGACCGGGTGTATTATGGTTTACGGCTGCCTTCCATTGTAAGACCCAGGCGATCATGACTGATAAAGATCCTCCCGCTGAGAAACCGGCAGCCAATTGAGGCATACCCGGAAGAATAGCACCATGAGCAATAAAGGTGTCACGAATAGCTCTTATGTTAGCTATATCTACATTATTGATACTGTCGGGTGTATACTGCCAACGGATAGTTCCACTTAAATCAAGGTCTTTATTTTTTGTGGTCTCTTCACTTTCCATTGTGATCACAGCGAAAGAATCGGCCATCAGGCGATTAGCAAAAAAACGACTTTCAAACCGTTCAACAAATTGTGTCGCATCGCCCCCTGTCCCATGTAATAACCAGACCACACCTCTCGCCGATCCACCAGGTGGAAAATAATAGAAAACTCTTTTAATGGTATCCCGACCCATAATGTGTACTTCTGTAAAGCCGGCTCCATGAGGAAGGGATTTATTGAGTGCGACTACAGCAACATCATGATTAGGCATAATCAATGTAGTATGCCATTCTTCAGGATCTGCTAAAAATGAAATTTGACCTTCCCACGTTTTAAACACTTCAGTTACTGATGACTCAGCGGCCCAAATGTGAATGGTATCACCTACGGAATAGTCACCTGATCCGTAGCCATTTTCGACAACCAGTTGATATACCTGCGAAAAGATTGATCCGGGCAAGGCCACTAAGAAAAAGAGAAAAAGAAAGAGCTTTGGCATTGGCAAGAATTTTAATCTACGGATCAGAAATGAAAAGAAAAATAAGAAATTAATTGAATAAACCTGTGGGTAACTCCTGTTTATTGACCAGATGGTATATTGATCCTAAAATCCTTACGGACCTCAATTATCATCTTATTGATCTCATTTTGTGTCATGCTTACAATGTGTTTGCGATGATCAGAATCTATGGGTTCACCAATTTTGCCTTTAACAATAATTTTTCTAGCCGGCCTGAAGATTCTGACAAAGTAATCCATTAGTTTCTCGTGCGACCAATAATAGCTACTGTCAGGATATTCAATCATGACAGGGACTATGGGCACGCCCAAATCAAATGCTAATTCAATCGCACCTTTTCTGAATTCGCCCGTGAGATCTTCACTATGTGTTGTTCCTTCCGGATAAATCATTACTGAACAATTTGATTTTAATAAAGACTCAATGGCGTTCAGTGCATTTTTGCGGCTTTTGTGATTTTCCCTATCAACAAAAACAACTCCTGTTTCTTTTGCTCCTCTACCCAGTAATGGATAATCTCCAACTTCAGCTTTGGATAAAATATATGTATCCATCCATGACAATTCGATGAGCGGGTCAAGCATAGATCTATGATTAGAAACATAAAGGCAAACACCAGGATATGGACTGCCTTGTTTTTGATAATCTATACCTAAAATCCGAATTGAGGTCAGACAGAATTTTTTACGAAACCGAAAACTTCTATGCTCGTTTTTACCGGTAAGGATTGAAATGATGAGCAACCTGCTCAGGTAAAAAGCAAGAATAAGAACAACAACTGTGAATTTAAACCACGGTCTGATGGAGGAGAACATCATCAAAGATAACTTCCTCTAAATGTCAATTGGTTTAATGTTCTTCAAAAGAAAGGGAAACGGAATTCATGCAATAGCGCAAACCTGTAGGTTCAGGTCCATCATCAAACACGTGACCGAGATGTCCTCCACAACGATGACATACTACTTCTACCCTTGTCATACCGGCAGAATGATCTGTGATTTCACGCACATGAGTTTTATCAATGGGTTGAAAAAAACTGGGCCAACCTGTCCCGGAATCAAATTTTGCTGACGACGAAAAAAGAGGAAGTTGGCAAGCTTTACATAAATAGACACCCGAAGCATGATTGCTGTTTAGTTTACCCGTAAAAGGTCGTTCAGTTCCTTCCTGGCGGAGGACGTTATAAGAAGCAGGATCTAACTGTGTTTTCCATTCAGCGTCTGTTTTTGATATAGTGCGGATCGTGTCTCCTTTAACATCCACAAAAAAGGCTTCATTATTGGTTTGCGCAGCAGAAGGTTGTTTTGCGTTTGTTTGCAGACATGCATTCAATGTCATGCAGAATAACAATCCCACGGCTAATATCAGACGATGTACGTTCATTTCAATTTTGGTCTTTAAGTTTATCCTTAAACTTAGTACGTACTTTTTGAATTTTTGGATTTATCACCATTTTGCAATATCCCTGCTCCTGATTGTTAGCATAATAATCCTGATGGTATTCTTCAGCAGGATAAAAGGTAGTAGCAGGGACAATCTGGGTCACAATGGTCTGATCCCAAATGGTTGGCGCGACTTCTGCCTTAGAGTCTTCTGCTTTACGTTTTTGTTCGTCATTGTAATAAAAGATTACAGAGCGATATTGTGTTCCGGCATCCGCTCCCTGTCTGTTCATCGTCGTAGGATCATGCGTAGTCCACAATACTTCAAGCAGTTCTTCATAAGATATCACAGATGGATCGAATGTGATGCGGGCTACTTCTGCATGACCAGTGTTGCCAGTACATACGTCGCGATATGTGGGGTTAGGAAGTGTGCCCCCCATGAATCCGGATTCGACCTTCATGACACCTTTTAATTCCTGGAATACAGCTTCAACACACCAGAAACATCCAGCCCCAAAAGTTGCAATTTCAGTCTTCATATCGTTTGGAATAATTTGATCCGGAGACTTCGTCACCGGCTTATGATCAGTTGTTTTCTGTGATTCACAGGAGGATGTAATCCCAATGGACATCATCAGAAAGAAGAGAGCTTTATTAAATTTCATGTGCTATAAACGGAAATCAAGTCCAAAAGTTAAGTGCTTATGTCTATAAATTTAAGTCTTTAGTCGGGTCGGAGGATGTAATGATTATAATTCTTAATTTTGCACCGTTTTTCGGCAGCATTTACTGCATTTTAATTCCTTACCCCCTAAATCCCTTAAAGGGGATTTCAAATTATCTTGTAATCGCTTATTTAAAAGAATATGTATAACAGTAAAAAACAATGGTTCTTAACCATTTTGACTTCGTTTATCCTCACTGCTGCTTTTAGCCAGGCAAAGGAACCAGGCCCATTCGATTTTGGCAAAATGTGGACTTTTGAAAATCCACCCAAAGAATGGTTTCTGAAAGAATATCAATATAACCTTGACAATTCCTGGTTCGATGCAGGAAGGAAATCCGCCCTTCGATTCGCATCGTGGTGCTCTGCATCATTCGTATCGCCTAATGGCCTTGTCATGACCAATCACCACTGTTCTGAGCCTGTCGTAAGTGATCTTCAGAAAGAAGGAGAGAATTTTGACAAAAATGGTTTTTATGCTTCAACCTATGCAGAAGAGCGTCGAAATCCTGAGCTTTTTGTCGAACAACTGATCATGGTTGCTGATGTCACTGACAAAATGAAGGCTAAGCTGGCTAATGTAGCTAACGACTCCGAAAAAATGGCAAAGACAGAAGAAGCCATGGCTGGTGTAAAAAAAGAATTCAGCACCATGAGCGGATGGGAAGGATTACGTACCCAGGTCGTTACCTACTATAGTGGCGGAAAATATTCGCTGTATGGTTATAAGAGATATGATGATGTTCGCTTAGTATTCATACCTGAACAGGAAGTTGCTTTTTTTGGAGGTGATCCGGACAACTTCACCTATCCGAGGTATAATCTTGATTGTACTTTCTGGCGTGTCTATGATGAGAATGGGAAGCCGATGAATACCACGGATAATTATTTCAAATTCAATACTGATGGTATTGCTGAAGGCACACCTGTTTTTGTCATTGGAAATCCTGGTTCTACGGAACGATACAGAACTGTTGCACAACTTGAGTACGACAGAGACTACAGATATCCGGTTGATGTTGAATTTTTCACAGACAGGATGAATGTTCTACAGGAGCAGCAGGCGATGTCCCCGAATGATGATACTAAGAATACAATCTTCAGTTTGTCTAATACTTTAAAGGCAACTAAAGGCACATTGAGCGGACTTGAAAATCCTGATCTTTTCGCCCGTAAAGTAAAAATGGAAGAAAAAATCAGGTCCAATAGTATGGGTAAAACGTACTGGGATGATATGGCTAAGTATTATACCGTGCTTTCTAAATATGGGTCAGAATTGCGCTTCCTTGCGCCTTCTCCTTTTTCGGGAAAAGTCCTTCCGCTGTTGTATTCGATCAACGACTATGTAAAATTAGCAGAAGCGAATCCTGAAAGCGCAGAACTTGAAGGCATGGAAAAAAAGATGTCCGAAATGGCGCCTGCAGTGAATGATCCTAAAGAAGTGAAATTATTCGCTATGGTATTGAAAGAGCTAAATGATTTTGCTCAGCCTGATGATGAATATCTAAGGACAATACTTGATGGCAGGACTCCTGAAGTAGCCGCGAAAGAAATATTGTCAGAGACCGTATTTGCTGACGAAAAAGATTTGTCAAAATTGTTAGATAAAAAAACTAAGAAATTTCTTCGCAAAAAAGATGATTTAATCAGCGCGGCACCTTTATTGGCTGATCAATATAAGAAGGCGGTTGACGCATTCCAGTCGACAGGTCCTGCGCGGAAAGCGATAGAACAAAATATCGCAGGAGAAGTCTTTAAGGTGTATGGTAATGCATTGCCACCTGATGCGACATTTACATTGAGGATATCAGATGGCAGAGTCAAAGGATACGAATACAATGGAACTACGGCTCCATTTAAAACCACATATGCAGGTATGTACGACAGGTATTATTCATTTGATGGAAAAAGTCCTTGGTCCCTGCCTTCACGCTGGTTGAATCCTTCAATGGACTTATTGAAAGCACCTATGAATTTTGTGTGCACCCCAGATATCATCGGAGGGAATTCAGGAAGTCCGATCATCAATGTAAAAAGAGAATTAGTCGGATTAGTTTTTGATGGTAATATTGAATCTCTGCCGGGCAAATTTATATTCGATGATGCGAGCAACAGAACTGTTGCTGTACACGCAGGAGGTATTGTTGCGGCATTACGCTACATGTATAAAGCAGATCGTCTTGTAGCTGAGCTCACCGGTCAATAAAAATCACATTTCAAGCCATTGATGATATAGAGCCCGGATTCATTCGGGCTCTTTTTTTTACCTTTCCTGAAATCATTTTACCGTCATGAAATTTTTAATCGCTCTTATCACCCTGATCTGTTGTTGCGCATCTATTCAAAGTCATGCCCAGGTTGCGCCTGCTCCGGACAGAAAAGAAGGTATGGGCCCTTACATGCAAATGATCATACGTGGAGCCATTCTGATCAATGGTACAGGAACGCCTCCTTACGGACCGGTAGATATTGTCATTGAAGGTAATAGGATTACAGACATTAGAATAGTCGGATCTCCGGGAGTTAAACCTGATAGTGCCGATCGTCCAAAATTAAAGGCGAATGGATATGAATTGGATGCGACGGGTATGTATGTGCTGCCGGGATTCATTGATATGCATGGCCATATCGGTGGTGATTCACAGGGTGTGGATGCTGAATATGTATATAAACTATGGATGGCTCATGGCATCACCACCATTCGTGAACCATCAGCCGGGAATGGTCTTGAATGGACGTTGAATGAGAAGAAGAGGAGTGAAAAAAATGAAATTACAGCTCCAAGGATTTTTGCTTACACTGTATTTGGACAAGGCACGACTGACCCAATTACAACTGCAGATCAGGCAAGAAAGTGGGTAGATGAAAATGCAAAGAAAGGGGCAGACGGCATTAAATTTTTCGGAGCGCCTCCTGAAGTAATGGAGGCTGCTTTGGTAGAAAATAAAAATCTTGGTCTTCGTTCGGCGTGTCATCATGCGCAACTTAACGTGGCCCGATGGAACGTGCTCAATTCAGCTAAAGCGGGACTTACATCGATGGAACATTGGTATGGACTTCCGGAAGCATTGTTTGAAGACAAGACCATCCAGGATTATCCTGTCAATTACAATTACATGAATGAGCAGGATCGTTTTGCAGAAGCAGGAAGGCTCTGGAAACAGGCTGCCCCACCCTACTCGCCGCTTTGGAATGAAGTGATGGATGAGTTGATATCTCTTGATTTTACAATTGATCCGACATTTAATATTTATGAGGCGGCCCGGGATCTGCATCGGGCGCGAAGACTTGAGTGGCATGAAGATTACACGATGCCAAAACTTTGGGAATTCTATCAGCCAAGTCGTACATCGCATGGATCATTCTGGCAATATTGGGGAACTGAACAGGAAGTCGCCTGGAAAAATAATTACAGGCTATGGATGATTTTTGTCAATGAATATAAAAACCGCGGTGGCAGAGTCACAACAGGCTCAGATTCCGGATACATATTTGAGCTTTATGGATTTGCATACATACGCGAACTTGAATTATTAAGAGAAGCCGGGTTTAGTCCTCTTGAAGTGATCAGATCAGCTACATTATATGGAGCACAAGCACTTGGCAAGGATAAAGAAATAGGAAGTGTTGAACCAGGAAAACTGGCGGATATGATCATCATTGATAAAAATCCACTCGAAAATTTACAATGTCTGTATGGTACAGGGGCGATCATGCTCAATGATAATAATGAAGTCGTCAGAGTAGGCGGCATAAAATACACGATCAAAGATGGGATCATTTTCGATGCAAAAAAACTGTTGAAAGATGTGAAAGAAATGGTCGATCGTGAAAAAGCAAAAACAGGATTTGAAATCTATCAGCCCGGAATGGCTCCGGTAAAAGAATAATTTAATTTTATTTCGAACCACTAATACATTTTCAATGGGACATCGTCGTGCGTTTCTTCAAAATTTGGGTCTCTTAGGACTGAGCACTGCTTCAGTCACAAAATTCTTTGAACAAAAAAAGAGATTCATTCCTTATGCACCATCAGAGCCAATGCTCATGTGCAGTCGTGGTGAATTCTGGGGGAAAAAAGTATTGATTCCTGCATGGGATACATTGAAAGAGACAAATAATATTCTTGATGCTATAGAAAGTGGAGCTAACGTATGTGAACTTGATCCAACAGATCAATCGGTAGGTTATGGTGGACTCCCCAATGAAAGAGGAGTCGTACAACTTGATGCCTCCTGCATGTACGGCCCTACTCATCGATGCGGTAGTGTGGCTGCGCTCGAAAATATCAAGAGGGCATGTTCAGTGGCACGCCTGGTGATGGAAAGAACGGATCACATGATGATTGTCGGTGCCGGAGCATTGGAATTTGCAAAAACACATGGATTTCCTGAAGAAAA
This sequence comes from Saprospiraceae bacterium, assembly GCA_049289835.1. GTDB lineage: Bacteria > Bacteroidota > Bacteroidia > Chitinophagales > Saprospiraceae > Opimibacter. The sequence goes on from JBATMM010000582.1 coordinate 9,324, forward strand.
TTTATTGACAGAAGAATCGAGGCTGAAGTGGCTGGAATGGAAAGAAAACATGAGCGACAAAGATGATTGGCTTCCACCTGCGGATGGTGTTTATATCAAGAAAGCAAAGAAAGGAGGCACGATCAATGTCCTGGGTATAGGCATGAATAACGATGTGGCTGGTATTACAACTACGAGTGGATTGTTTGCAAAAATTCCTGGTCGTGTAGGCGATTCACCTATCATAGGGGCGGGATTGTATGTGGATAATGAAGTAGGTGCGGCAGGTGCTACAGGGCGTGGTGAAGAAGTAATACGCACTTGTGGTTCATTTTTACTCATGGAAAAAATGCGAGCAGGTATGTCTCCCCAGAAAGCCTGTGAATTTGTGTTGGAAAGAATTATTGATATAAATGGAGGATTGGACAAAGTGGATTTCAATGTCAAAATGATCGCTATGAATCTGAATGGTGAAACGGGAGTGGCCTCCATAGAACCTGAAGATCACATGCCGCCATATGCATCAATTATTACGTCCAAAGGATATAAATTAATATCGGGAAAATCTATGCGATCATTGTGAGTGGTGAGTAGTGAGTAGTGAGTGGTGAGTGGTGAGTGGTGAGACGTGAGTAAATTGCAATTAACAATTATATTTCTTAAAGATCAAGCAGGCCCTCAGGGATTCCCATCTTTATTATTTTATTTTCTTTATCGATGGAGGATATGAGTTGATCGCTCAGTGGGATGAGGATTTCTTTTGAATGGATATTGATGATGGCCATGAGTTGTTGAGGATATTCTTCGACGCGAAGAATATCATAGAATACTTCATTCTGTGTATCCAATATTCTGTATTCATCCCATTTTCCGCGGATGTTTTTTGGCGAATGCTGATGTCTTGATTTTACTGATTCTAATGGAATATAAAATTCAATATTGCCCAATAAATCCGAATCTTTTTTATTCAGGACATCCTCCAGAGAAATCACAAAATGATTGCCATCTTCTACATCAGTGATTTGATAAGGCACTTTGGACCCATCCAGATCAAAAAACAAATAGGTGCTTTTTCGAATGTAGGATTTCAATTGCTGATCAACAAGTATACGTAATTCTCCCCCGGTGCCATGTGATCTGAGGGCTTTACCAATTAAAAAAAACTCTGTGTGCGTTGGATATTGAGGACTCAATTGTGATCGATCATTATCTGGGATAAGATATAGCCTTTACCGGCTTGTACCAGCCATGGCTTCCCGATACACTCTGTGAAATCACCAATGGCAAAACACCTGCTGTCAAGAACGCTGTCTGTGCGGGCTACGAGGCCAATATTCCTGACATATTTTTCAAAGACGAATCGCTTGATACTTCCATCGTCTATATCGGACTGGCTGACATGCATGACCTCACCATCAGCGAAAGAAAAAGTACCAACCTGATCCGCAACATCAAAATCAATAACTTCAGAATCCCAATCCTGATAGGGCTGCATCATTTCTGTACCCACGATGATGGTTGTTGATGTCGGGATGTATGAAGTGGTAGACCATTTTTTCCCATCCCGAAGCGGGAATGTCAATTTACGGAATTTGAGATTCTCTTCTGTGCGCGTAGCTTCCGTTGAAGAACGGCTTGCTGTCCAGACATCCGTCACCGTCCAGTTTTCTTCAGTCGTATTCCTTCTTGACCTGTGTAGGTAAAACAACGTATCACCCGATAAAGCAATCTGATAATCAGACACTTCTTCTTTCATCTGAAATGAAACCGTGTCTTTTATATTTCCACCCGATACATCATCGAAGACAACTGAATCTACCGCATAGATAATATATCGACCAAGTTTTAATGGAAAATATTCAACTGAATGATCATCAACAGGCACATCGACTTTATCCTTCACACAAGATGTGAAAAAGATCAATAAAAATCCAAAAAGTAATAATCTTATATGCATCGTCTTCAATTTCTAGAACTGCCCTGAATAATTCCTCCGCCGATGACATCATCACCTTCATAAAATACGGCTGATTGTCCCGGCGCTATTCCACGTACGTTTGCCAAAAAAGAAACTTCAACTTTTAAATTGTCCAATTGCGTTAACTCACTCATTGTTCCTGAATCGCGATATCGGATTTTTGTCAATGATTCCATTCTTTCCGGCAGCTTGTCATACTTCAGTAAATTGAGGCCACTGACAAGCATGCTGTTTCTAATCAGTTCGTCTTCTTTTCCTAAAACAACTGTATTCGTTTCCGGAATAATTTCGGAGACAAACATGGGTTCGCCGAATGCCATGCCAAGTCCTTTACGCTGGCCTACAGTATAAAATGGGAAACCTTTATGTTGACCCAATACATCACCGTTCCTGTTGACAAATGCTCCTCCATTTACTTGCTCTGCCAGTTCAGGCACTCTTCGATTGAGAAAACCTCTGTAATCATTGTCAGGTACAAAACAGATTTCATAGCTCTCTGCTTTTTTTGAAAGTTCGAGATAACCATAGTCAGCTGCGAGTTGTCTGACTTCAGGTTTCGTCATTTCACCCAATGGGAACATACTTCGCTTCAAACATTCCTGGCTCAGTCCCCACAGAACATAAGACTGATCTTTGTTGTGATCAACAGCGCGTTGGATAAAATATCGTCCATCCTGTTGACCGATGCGTGCATAATGACCAGTAGCAATGTAATCGCATCCAAGGGCATCTGCTCTTTTCAATAATGCCTCCCACTTGATATGTGTATTACAGAGCACACATGGATTTGGAGTGCGTCCATGGAGATATTCATCCACAAAATTATTGATGACATAGTCACCGAATTCTTCGCGGATATCGACAATGAAATGATGAAAGCCTTTTTCGACAGCAACCTGTCGGGCATCATTGATGCTATCGAGGCTACAGCACCCGGTTTCTTTTCGATCACCACCACTAGTCGCATAATCCCATGTCTTCATGGTGATACCGATGATCTCATAGCCCTGATCCTGAAGAATCATAGCTGTGACCGTGGAATCAATCCCACCGCTCATAGCCACTAATATTCTGCCCTTTGAACTCATGTCAGCGGGTGCAAAGGTAGGGAAAAAGGAGTAGGAGGAGGAGGAGGCGAAGGCGAAGGCTTAGGAGTAGAAGAAGGTGAAGGTGATATCATTGGAAAATACTTCTTTAGGATACATATCACTACATTTCTGATGCCCAACGTATATTGTGGGATAAGATCAATGACGTAAAAGCAAAACAATAGGTCAAACCAAACGAATGAAAGCATCAAAGACAGATTCTCCTCACATATTGATGGTCAGTGCCGAATGCTATCCTGCTGCCAAAGTAGGAGGCCTTGCAGATGTGGTAGGGTCTCTTCCGAGATATCTCAATAAAGGAGATGCCAGATGTGCAGTTATTATGCCCAATTATCACAATGCCTGGATCACACAGCAGGAAGTGATTGAGAAACATTATGGGTCTTTCCATATGGGCTGGGAATGGATTGAATACCGGATCTTTTACATCGTCCATGAAGAACTTGGTTACGATCTGTACACGATTGAAATCCCCGGAAAATTTGACCGTCCCGGTGTGTACGGTGATCATCACGAACCTTATTACCGTGACGAAATAGAAAGAAACATTGCATTCCAGCGATGCGTATTGCATTGGTTGATGCATTGGGAAAAATTACCTGACCTCATCCATTGTCATGATCATCATACCGCTTTAATCCCATTCATGATGACGCGGTGTCCTGAATTCTGGCGTCTTGGAAATACACCAACCGTCCTGACAATTCACAATGCTGCTTATCAGGGGATGTTTGGATGGGACCGTCAATATCTTCTTCCGGAATTTTCACGGGAAGCCTCAGGACTTCTTGATTGGGGTCATGTGATCAATTCACTTGCATGTGGAATCAAATGCGCCTGGCGTGTGACCACAGTTTCAGAGAATTATCTACGTGAACTGAGAGAAACGAGTGGGTTTGGTTTGCAGGGATTATTTCACAGTGAGTATTGGAAATCAAGAGGTGTCATCAATGGTATTGATTATGATTACTGGAATCCGGCGACAGATCATTATCTCACCATCAGGCTCAAAAAGAATATTGATAAATGGAAGCGTGACAATAAGGTGAGTCTGCTAAAAGAGCTAAAAATGCCGACTGATCTGCCGCTTCATATTTTTATCGGAAGGATGGTACAGGATAAAGGAATTGATTTTCTAGCCGACCTGATCTATCAATACATGATCTACAAGAGGGATGTGTGTTTTATCATACTCGGCACAGGCGATGGGCGCATCGAAGATCAATGCCGTATGCTTGAACACAATTTCGGTCCTCATGTACGATCACTCATCATGTACAATGAGGGTGTAGCTCACCGGCTGTATGCTGCTGCAGATTATCTGTGGATGCCATCCAGAACAGAGCCTTGTGGTCTCAATCAAATGTATGCAATGCGTTATGGAACTGTTCCGATCGCGCGAGCCACCGGTGGCTTACTGGATACAATCGAACCTTTTGACGGAAATGAAGGTGATGGATTTTTATTTCGTGACCTTGAGGAATACCAGGGCATGTGGGGTATTGACAGCAGTAGTAGATTATATAAAATGCCTGAATTACATTCCGTGGTCAAAGGCAAGATCATGGCTAAAGACCTTTCGTGGGAACATTCCGCGGCAAAATATCTCGACATTTATCATGAAATAATTCCAGCTAAATCCGATGCGTAATTTAAACAGAGAAATCCTTTGCGTGATCCTGGGAGGAGGAGCAGGCTCACGATTATATCCACTCACTGCGCGCAGATCAAAACCTGCCGTTCCTCTTGCAGGAAAATATCGTCTTATTGATATTCCGGTTTCGAATTGCCTTAACTCGGGGTACAACCGGATATTCGTATTGACCCAATTCAATTCGGCCTCTCTCAATCGGCACATTAAGAATTGTTACCACTTCGATTCCTTCAGCCAGGGCTTTGTTGATATCCTTGCAGCAGAACAGACGCCTACTAATAAAGACTGGTTTCAGGGGACTGCTGATGCTGTAAGGCAGACCATGACACGACTTGATGAGTATGATTACAATTACGTCCTGATTCTTTCAGGTGATCAGTTATATCAAATGGATCTTGCAGCATTTCTGGCTCAACACATTCAACTCAATTCAGAATTGACGATTGCAACCATTCCAGTGACCGCTGAAGATGCTACCGGATATGGGATTATGAAAGTGAATCAGAATCATGAGATCGAACGCTTTATTGAAAAACCAACCAAAGCGGAATTGAGTGATTGGCAATCAGATGTATCCGATGACTATGCGAAGGAGAAAAAAAATTATCTCGCTTCGATGGGTATCTATTTATTTAAAAAAGAAACATTAAAACAATTATTTGCACTCAATCCTACGGAACATGATTTTGGAAAAGGAATTATTCCTTTCGCCATCAATAAATTTTATAAAGTACACAGCTTCGCCTATAATGGATACTGGGAGGACATAGGAACTATCAGGTCATTTTTTGAGGCAAATCTTGAATTGGCGATGCCTCTTCCGAGATTTAATCTCTATGATTCACGCAATCCTGTTTTTACAAGATCCAGGATGTTATCCCCTACAAAAATTCTCGGAACAGCATGTACTCATGCGCTGGTCGGTGATGGGTGTATCATTAACGCGAAGGAAGTAAGTCAATCTGTGATCGGAATTCGCTCACGTATTGGAAGAGGTTCTGTTGTCAAAAGAACGATCATGTTGGGCATGGATACATATGAAAATCTTGAAGATGTGCTTTCCCATAAGATTGTGCCTATGGGTATCGGAGAGGACTGCTACATTGAAAATGCCATTATTGACATCAATTGCAGGATCGGTAATAATGTCACTATTAAGGGAAGTACAGAACTTGAAAATGTAGAGACAGAGACCTATTGCGTTGTGGATGGCATCGTCGTATTGAAGAAGTCTGTTAATATTCCTGCCGGAACGAAGATCGGTGCTGCCTAGATTTAGGATCTGAATCTATTGAATCCATTGCTTTTACCTGTTTTAGGTAGTTGAAAGTTGAATCAAGGCATCAAAACGCTTATTTCCAAACCTATCTTTTTGCCTTCTGCACTCCATAAATGGACCCTATTAGCGTCAAAATCATGACCCCCGGACTACTTATAACTATCTGTATTATCAGGCAGTTATGACCTCGTGGCACGAGTACTGGTGGCACGAGTACTGGTGGCACGAGTATTCGTGCCATGAGATGTAGAAGCAGGACTAATCGGTCCGGAGATTCATCAAATCGTTTTTATACCCTGCTTTCATTAGCTTTGACCTCTTTTTTGGGCTTATGAATCATATAATTGTACCGGTCGATCTATCTAAAAACTCAAAGGATGCCTTGTATTATGCTGCGCATCTGGCCGAGCATGCCGGAACCGATATCATGATCGTATACGGTACCAGTCTGCTTCAAAAAGTGGTAAATTATACAGCAGGCAAAGGCGAGAAAGCAAATGATGCTCAAAAATGGATCCTTAAGCGTATTAAAAAAATAAAAACGAAACACCCGGTCGTACCGGTAGATTTCCGAATCATCAAAGGGGACATTCTCGAAGGCCTGAAAAAGCTGATTGAAACCACCAAGGCTGATATAGTAGTCATGGGCACACAAGGTGAAGGCGAAAATGCTGAGACTTTTTTAGGTTCCACTTCAGGGGCTCTGGTCAAAACAACTGATATTCCAGTCATCCTGGTGCCGCCGGGATTCAAATTCAACGGCATTGATAAAGTCGTATTTGCTGCTAAAAATACCTCCGTAAGGTATATGGGTGCATTGGAACCTATCATCAGTATCAACCAGATATTCAAGCCTCATGTGCAATTGCTCCATCTTGGCGAACTACCGGATCCGATCCCGGAACAGAGTTTTAGCATCCTTCAGGTGATAAATGACATCACCAGATACGGGAATGACAATTTTAATGAAAGCATCCATGAGTATCTGAGCCAGCATCATGCCGATCTTCTCTGCGTCATCCGGAGAAAACGGGGGCTCATTGAAAAACTTTTAGGGCCGTCCAAGACATTAGCCTCAAAATTTCATACGGATATTCCGGTGCTCGTGCTTATAGGAGAAGATTAGCTGCCCGTCATGACCCGGGCGATCGCTGGTAGAAAGGTATTTGATGCTTTGGGAATACCCTCTACCTTTGTGGGCCTTTATTATATCAGGAAAAACAATACATGGAACGTAATCATATCATAGGCTTTGTCCTCATTTTTGCTCTTTTGATGGTCTGGACTTTTGTCAATTCGCCTTCTAAAGAGGAAATGCAGAAGACAAAACAAACTCAGGACAGCCTCCACCGGGCGGAATCGATAAAGGATTCTGTTCAGACCAAAAAAATAGACTCGATAAGTACGGCCACTCTTGTTGACTCTACCCAAATCGCCAATAAATTTGGATCATTCGCTACGGCAGCGGTTGGAAAGGATGAAACTGTACGCCTTCAAAATGATCTTTTTATTGTAGACTTTTTGAGCAAAGGCGGTAAGATATCGTCCGTCGAACTCAAGAAATACAATAAGGTCCTCCTTGACAATAAAAAGAAAGAATATAAAATACCTGTTCATCTTCTTGAAGACCCAAGTGATGTCTGGGATATAGCGATCCCAACTATGCGGGGTGATCTTCATACCGCGGATTTACATTTTCTTCCTATAGTTGATAAGGATAAAGTGACTTTCACGGCTACCGGCCAACAGGGCGAAAAGATCATCCAGGAATATTCACTGACAGGAAATCCTTATGAAATCAAATACCGATTTAGTATTGAGAATGGTTCATCACTCATCGCCAACAGTGGTCAAACTGCGAAACTGACATGGATCAACCAACTGGACAAACTGGAACGCAACAGCACATTTGAGAGAAGCTATTCAACCGTTTATTACAAAGTGAATACGGAATCTGTAGATTATTGCAGTTGCCGTAAAAACGATGTGAATGATTTGTCAGCTCAACCCATAAAATGGATATCCCATTCAAACCAGTTTTTCAATACTGCACTTATTGCTGATGAATCATTTAGCGGTGGAGTATTTTCTACAACGATGTTGCCGGATAGTAATGCGAATTTGAAAACAACATCTTCAATTGTTGGTATCCCCTTCAATGGTTCGAATCCGACATCAACGATGACAATGTATCTCGGGCCAAATGATTTTGAACAACTTCGACATTATCATGTCAATCTGGAAGATGTCATTCCATTCGGTCGTAGCATCTTCGGAACGATCAATCGCTGGGTCATACGCCCCACATTTAATTTTCTGCTTTTATTTATTCCGAGCAAAGGCCTTGTGATCCTTTTTCTGACATTGCTGGTCAAGCTGGCCTTATTTCCATTGTCATATAAAATGCTTGGCAGCCAGGCTAAAATGACTGCACTGAAACCTAAGCTTGCGCATCTGAAGGATAAACATAAAGATGACATGCAACAGCAGCAAGTGGAGTCCATGAAGATCTATCGTGAGTATGGTGTGAATCCGCTGGGGGGTTGTTTTCCTGTCGTGCTTCAGATGCCGGTGTGGTTTGCGTTGTACAGGTTTTTTCCGGCGTCTATAGAATTCAGACAGGCACATTTTCTTTGGGCCACTGACCTTTCCTCTTTTGATGTTTTTGCCTACTTACCATGGAATATTCCTTTCTATGGCGACCATGTCAGTATGTTGACATTACTATGGGCATTGAGTACGATTGCATATACTTATTATAATATGCAGAATGTGGATATGGCGAATTCGAACCCGGCATTAAAATATATGCAATACCTGATGCCGGTGATGTTCCTTGTATTCTTTAATAGTTATGCTTCAGGACTAACACTTTATCTTTTATATTCTAATACCCTGAACATCATTCAGACTGTAGGTGCGAGAAAGTATCTGTTTGACACAGATAAAATCATGGAGAAACTCAATGTCAACAAAGCAAAACCCAAAAAAGAAGGTGGCTTCCAGTCCAGAATTGAGCAGGCGATGAAAGAACAGCAACGCCTGGCTGCGGCCAAGAATACAAAACCGAATAAAAAAAATTAAACAGATCATACATTCAGCTCGAATACTTTTTCCCTAAGGGATGAGTCGAACCCAGGCAAATCAAAGACCAACCGTTGGTGTAATCGGTGCAGGTAGTTTTGGATTGACAGTTGCGCAGTTACTGGCTATTTCCAATAATGTCCTGTTATTTGCCCGCGATCCTCAGGTAGTCAAAAACATCAATGATACCCGCACTCTGCTGGGCGTACCGCTTTCACAACGTGTGACGGGGACTTCTTCATACAGCGAAATAGCTGCCGCATGTGAGGTCTTATTTCCGGTCGTACCTTCTGATGATTTCAGAACAATGATGAAAAACCTGGGACCAATGCTCACTCCACGTCACATCCTGATACATGGAACAAAAGGACTGGATACGTCCAGAGTTAAAAACATAAGTTCCTTTTCTGGAAAACTGCACAGAGATGATGTACGCACAATGTCAGAAGTCATCCATGAAGAAAGCAATGTACTTCGTGTAGGATGTCTCTCCGGTCCAAATCTAAGTAAGGAAATTCTTGAGGGCCAGCCTACGGCAACCGTGATCGCAAGTGAGTATGATGAAGTCGTGCAAATCGGCATTGATCTATTGACAAGTAAAAAGATGTTTGTTTTCGGTTCGTCTGATATACTGGGTGCAGAACTGGCAGGGGCGTTTAAAAATATTATTGCTGTCGGCTCGGGATTTCTCAGAGGAAAAGGATTGGGAAAAAATATGCAGGGTTTGTTTATCACGAGAGGACTGCATGAGATTACTTTTTTCGGAGGATTGTTGGGAGCTGATAAATCTGCTTTCCTGGGCACTGCAGGAATAGCTGATCTGATCGCCACAGCGACAAGTTCAAGTAGCCGGAATTTTACATTTGGCTTTCAACTGGGGCAGGGACGCAGCCTTCAGGAAATAATGGAGACCTCAGATGAGCTGGCCGAAGGAATCCGCACATTAAAGATTGCCTATTTGATGGCGAAGACTGAAAAGATCAGGCTACCGATCATTGAAACATTGTATAAAATCGTCTTCGAAAATCTATCGCTCGAAGTGGCGTTGGATTTTCTGATGAGATATCCATATTCAAGAGATGTGTCCATCAATATGTAGATTATTTGCCGGACGGGAGATAATGGCCTAAGCTGATTTCGTCTAAAAACAGGAAGTGCGGGATGATCACTATTTATTTTAGGCCATCAAGACAGGATATCTATATTTGACCTTATATTTTAAAGATTAGTATGAAAATTTCACAACTATTGGGACTGGGCGGCACTTCTGATCAAAAGAGTGTTGATTTCCTTGAAACCGCAATTACCAAACAGACACAACCAGGTTTTGATTACCTGAAGTTCAAACAATCCATTGAACAGCTTGCAGGATTAAAACTGGAACCCTCTATTTCCCTGAAATCCGCTTTTGCAACGGCCTCAACAATGGGTGTGACCAAAGATTCGTTGTTGCAGTCCGCACGACATTACCTTACCATCCTGGGTGATGAGAAAAAACAATTTGACCAGGCGTTGAACAACCAGGTTCAGCAACGTATTGATTCGCGCAAAGAGGAATTGGTCAAATTGCAGCAAATGATTGAAGAAAATAAACGGCAAATCACTAAACTGGAAAAACAGATACAGGAATTTCAGGAGAAGATATTACATTCAGATGAAGAAGTCGCAGAGGCAAAAGCATCGATAGAGCAAACCAAATTGAAATTTGAAACGACCTATCAGCAATTTGTTTCGGCGATCGAAAAAGACATGACAGCCATTCAACAAAACTTATAATCTACACCACATGACTACTCAAGCGCAAGACTTTACAGGTAGCCTTCCGAAAGCTAAAACATTCTGGGGCAGACCTGAAGGAAAAACAGGACTCCTATTTATGTTGGCTATACTGGCCGGACTAGGCTATGTCCTTGTAAAATTTTTACCTCAGATTCTGGCATTTGCATCTTCACTGCTAGGCCTGGTGGTGACATTGCTGGTACTCGGTGCGATCATCTATATGGTCCTTGATCCAAAGATGCGAACACTTGTCAACTACATGTACAAGAGTGCCATGCGTAAAATCACAAGCATGTTTATCACCATAGACCCTATAGGTATCCTTAAAAATTACGTAGAAGATCTGGAAGATAATCTTAAAAAGATGGGTGAGCAAATCGGTCTGCTCAGAGGTCAGATCCGTAAATTAAAAACTATACAGGAGGAGAACTCTACGGAAATTGATTACAACATGAAGCTTGCTCAAAAGGCCCGTGAGCAGAATGTTGAAAAACAAATGTTACTCTCCAGCCGTAAAGCCGCTCGTCTCAAAGAATCAAATGAAAAATATGCAGTGCTTGAGAATAAAATGAATATTCTCTATCGGGTGCTGACAAAAATGTATTCTAATTCAGAAATATTACTGGAGGATACAAAAGACCAGGTGAAGCTGAAAGAGGAAGAACGCAAAGCTATTCGTGCAAGTCATAGTGCGATGAAATCTGCGATGAGTATCATCTCCGGCAATGCAGATAAGAGAGCTATGTTTGATCAGGCGCTTGAAGTGATCGCCGATGATGTAGCGATGAAGGTGGGTGAAATGGAAAGATTTATGGAGATGTCAAGCAGCTTCATGGACTCTGTTGATTTGCAAAATGGTGTCTTCGAAGATCAAGGTATGCAGATGCTGGAGGAATGGGAAAAGAACAGCACGCTGATGCTCCTGGGTGGAAAGCCTGAAGACAAACTGGACATCAATGCTCCTCGAAAAGAAATTGAAATGAGGCCGAAGGACAGTAAGAGTGAATATGATAATTTGTTCGAATCGTGAGATGTGAGATGTGTGCTTCGACCTGCTCTTCTCATCCTTGTGCTACAGCTCAGCAACCGATGTGAGATGTGAGATGTGAGATGTGAGACATGAGACGTGAGACGTGAGACATGAATACTGAATACTGAATACTGAATACTGAATACTGATTTGGGCCTTGGTCAATGGTCAGTTTTTAAAAAATTTTACGATAATAAATGAACTTAGTCTTCATTTTTTGGGTATAGGCAATACAATTCACCAGGGGCAGAAAAAAGAGAAAGTAATAAAACTTTATACTTTTGCGCCCGTAACATGTGAAGTCCTCCTCCTTCACGAATACAAATTTTATGGCAAAAAACCTTATGATTGTTGAGTCTCCGGCGAAAGCGAAGACCATCGAAAAATTTCTTGGCAAGGATTTCAAAGTGAAATCAAGCTTCGGGCACATCCGGGACCTGGAGAAAGGAAATGGTGCTATTGATGTGGAAAATGGTTTTGAACCTAAGTACATCGTTTCGCCGGAGAAAAAGAAAACTGTCAAGGATCTGAAAGATGCAGCTAAGTCTGCAGACGAAATCTGGCTCGCGACGGACGAGGACCGCGAAGGTGAAGCCATCTCCTGGCATTTGTGCAGCGTACTGGGTCTCGATCCACTGCATACAAAACGAATTGTATTCCGGGAAATTACAAAACCTGCTATCCAGGCCGCCATCAAAGATCCACGAACGATCGATCTTAATCTCGTCGATGCTCAACAGGCGCGACGAGTGTTGGATAGACTTGTAGGTTTCGAATTGTCAGAAACACTTTGGAGAAAAGTAAAAGGAAAATTATCAGCAGGACGTGTTCAATCCGTAGCTGTAAAATTAGTCGCTGAAAAGGAACGCGAGATAAATGCTTTCACACCAGAGGCATTTTTTAAAATACAAGCCATCTTTAAAGTCATCGATGATAAAGGAAAAGTCTATGATCTCAAGGCTGAACTTTCTGAAAAAATAGCAGATAAGCCTGCAGCAAAAAAATGGATCGAAGCCTGTAAAACAGCAGAGTTTAAAGTGGACAGCATCGATGTAAAACCTGCCACACGAAAACCTGCACCTCCATTTACAACTTCAACATTACAACAGGAAGCCAGTCGTAAACTTGGTTTCAATGTGAAGCGCACCATGTCAGCTGCTCAGAAATTGTATGAGTCAGGTTACATCAGTTATATGCGAACTGACTCTGTCAACATCAGTGAAACTGCGCAAAAGGCAATTCTCGCTGAGATCAGTAAAACATTTGGTGCATCTTATGTACAGCCAAGACAATTCACGTCGAAAGCGAATGCACAGGAAGCACACGAAGCTATACGTCCATCCTATCCTGAGAATTCTACAATTCCTGATGGTGATAAGGATATGGAACGTGTGTATGATCTGATCTGGAAAAGAGCACTTGCTTCTCAGATGGCTGATGCCAAACTTGAGCGTACAGTCGTGAATATTTCAGTATCTGCACATAAAGGTGAATTCCTTGTAGCAAAAGGTGAGGTTATCAAATTTGATGGCTTTTTGAAATTATACATTGAGAATCTTGATGATGAGCCTGAAGATGAAGATTCAACGATCCTACCTCCGTTGAAAGAAGGACAGAAGCTTGATCTGAAAGAGATGACTGGTACAGAACGATATTCAAAACCACCTGCTCGCTATACTGAAGCAGGACTCGTCAAAAAACTTGAAGAGCTTGGCATCGGAAGACCTTCTACTTATGCACCGACCATCAGTAAGATCATGGAAGAAGATCGTGGCTATGTCATCAGAGAAAACAGGCCAGGTGTTGAGAGGGCTTATTCCGTAATTACACTTGCAGATAAAAAAGTTACCGAAGAAACAAAAACTGAAATCACAGGTGCTATAGCCAATCGATTAGTGCCGACCGACATGGGATTACTCGTCACTGATTTTCTCAATGATAATTTTTCGCAGGTAATGGATTATAATTTCACAGCGGATATTGAAAAGCAATTTGACATCATCGCGGATGGTAATCTGGTGTGGAATAAAATGATCGCGTCTTTTTACGGACCATTTCATCAGACGGTTGAAGAAACACTTGATTCTGTTGCAAGGGTTCGAGGCCGACGTGATCTGGGGATAGATCCTGTATCAGGACAAACTATCCTTACGCAGATGACACGATTCGGACCAGTAGTGCAGATCGGGACCAGGGAAGAGATGGGTGAAGATGAGAAACCGCAATTTGCAAGTCTTCGACAAGGTCAATCGATTGAAACGATTACACTTGAAGAAGCTATGGAGCTTTTCAAGCTGCCACGTACGCTTTCTGAATACAAAGGAAAAGAAGTATTAATTGGTCTCGGAAGATTCGGGCCATATGTCAAACATGGTGATGCTTTTATTTCCATTCCACGTGGTGAAGATCCACATGAGATCACTGAAGAACGGGCACATGAAATCATTGAAGCAAAACTTCATGAGGACAGACCTGTAGCGATGTATAAGGGCAAACCAGTTACAAAAGGAAAAGGCCGTTTTGGACCTTTTGTAAAATGGGAAGGTACGTTCGTCAATATTCCCAGAAAATATGATCCTGATCATCTGACAGAAAAGGAAACATTTGAATTGCTC